>CAZQGZ010000088.1:0-14799 GCA_964592935.1 uncultured Chitinophaga sp.
TCCGCTACTCCACCTGGAAAGGCCAGGCCATGTACCTGGAAGATATTATTGTGACGGAAAAAGCAAGGGGAAAGGGGATCGGCAAATTATTGATGGACAGGCTGATTATAGAAGCAAAAGAGAAAAAATTCAACCGTATCATCTGGCAGGTACTGGAATGGAATGAACCGGCAATCAATTTTTACAGGAAATACAATGCTAAATTTGATCATGAGTGGCTGAATTGCGTTATTTATGTGTAAGTAAATGCAATGGGCATCTTACCCATTTCATCGGAATTAAAATACGGGGTAAGATACCGGAGGTTGGTAATTCTTAACGAATAAAATTTACGTTATGCTTATCTCCAAAAAAAAACTGGCAACTTTCCTGGTTGCACTACCGCTGTATTGCCTGGCACAAACATCATTGACCTCGCTGGATCATACAAGGTATTATACAGAAAAGGATTGGGACGAATATTCCTCTCACTCCCTTACCATCTATGGAAAAAATCTCTGGCCGGACTATATGAGTTTATCAATGTCCATTGAGCTTGTTAAGGTCTATTTCAAAAAAGGTGAGCAGGTCCTGGAAATACCGGTCTATTATGGCAATAAAGAATATGTCCGGGTTGTATTTTCCGGTAAGGACTGGCTGAATTCACCGGGAATGATTGAAGTGTATGTAATGATTGACGATATCCCGATCGATGGGATTTTCAGCCGAACCAATTCCCTGTGGATTAAAGTTGAGTCCATGCCGGAAGTCCCGCCGGTAATTACCAAGATTGCCCCCGTTAAATTATTCACAGGTCTTAAAAGCGCTGACTATTGTATTAATATTTACGGCGAAAACTTTGGAGCAGACAGAACGACAACAGCCATGATCGCAGCAGGTATCGCATCGCCCGGATTCATTGATCTGCTTTCCGGGTATATGAATGTATGGATCCCCAAAAGTATAATTAATACCCCCGGCACGTACGATGTTCAGGTAAAAACCAAATACGGAACCAGCAACACCGTTCAATTTGTAATTGAAAAGCCTCCCCTGACCATGCAAAAGATCATTGGCCTGGTAACAAACCGTCCAACTGAAACAAAGCCGGCAAACCAAATCGCTAATACACCAATTACTGTTAATACTTCGCCAGATCTCAGGGCAGGCGAACGGATGGCGAATGGAATAAAAGTGAAAATGCTGGGGAACATTATCTATGGAGAGGACGGGGTCATATTGGAACAATATATTAACGGCCTGGATAACGTGATCATTGTTGATAACCAGATGAAGAACAGCGATAATAACATGAACATGCTATTTGAAATCTCGGGCAAAGGGATCATGCAGCCTGAACTTGAAAAGGTAAAAGCTTCTATAGAAAATAAATTGAGAGAAATGAGTTTTCAAAATGCTGTAGTGATCATTAAGTAACGATCAGCTTACACCCTCTACTGTCATCGTTTTATCAATCTTCATAACCAATCCCTGTAAAACTTTTCCGGGCCCTGCTTCCGTAAACCTGGACGCGCCATCGGCGATCATGGCCTTTACACTCTGTGTCCACCTCACCGGGCTTGTTAACTGATCAATAAGATTCTGTTTGATCTCTTCCCTATCCATTACAGCTTTGGCGACTACATTCTGGTAAACCGCAGCGGTTGGGTTATGAAATTTAGTGGCTTCGATAGCTGCCTGCAATTCTTCGCGGGCAGGTTCCATTAATGGTGAATGAAAAGCGCCGCCAACTGGAAGTACCAGGGCCCTTTTTGCACCGGCAGCTTTCATTCTTTCACAGGCAATCTCAATTCCTTTGATACTTCCGCTGATAACCAGTTGCCCGGGACAATTATAATTGGCTGCCACCACCACTTCACCGGTTTCATTCCATACTTCGGAGCAAATGGCTTCCACTTTTTCATCGGCAAGGTTTAATACTGCTGCCATCGTGGAAGGATTTTTTTCACAGGCACCCTGCATGGCTTTGGCCCTGAGAGAAACCAGCAATAATGCATCTTCAAAACTCAGAGTCGCGTTGGCTACCAATGCAGAAAATTCACCGAGGGAATGACCCGCAACCATATCCGGTGACCCGGAACTGTTGGATGTATCAATGCTTTTATAGGCAATAATGGAATGCAAAAAAACCGCTGGTTGTGTTACATTGGTTTGCTTCAGCTCATCTTCAGTTCCATGGAACATAATATCGGATATCCGGAATCCCAGCGCCTCATTGGCCTGCTCAAATAATTTTTTGGCAAAAGCGCTGTTATCATAATGTTCTTTTCCCATTCCGGGAAATTGTGAACCCTGCCCCGGGAAAATAAATGCATGTTTCATAGATCAATATTTAATCCCGCTTTGGCCGCTGCCGTTCATTACCAATGAAAGAAAGCGACATGAATCACCGCCATTCATGAATAAAACAAACAAAGGCGATTCGCAAAAAAAAAGTTTGACCGGTAACAATCAAACTTTTTCTGCAACTGCAAATATAGTGTTTAATCCAGTTTGGCCGTGATTAGTTTCAGGAACTCACTCCGGGTTGTGCCTTTGTGAAATTCGCCGTCAAAGGCGGAAGTGGTGGTCACCGAATTCTGTTTCTGAACACCGCGCATCATCATACAAAGGTGCTTGGCTTCAATAACCACCGCCACACCAAGAGGATTCAATGTGTCCTTGATGGCATCCTTGATCTGTATGGTCAACCGTTCCTGTACCTGCAATCTCCGGGCAAACACATCCACCACACGGGCAATCTTGCTCAGCCCCGTGATCCACCCGTTGGGGATATAAGCAATATGTGCTTTGCCGATAAAGGGAAGCATGTGATGTTCGCAGATACTGTAAATTTCAATATCCTTCACCACGATCATTTCACTGACCTCCTCATGAAACTTGGCAGAATTGATAATGTCTTTAGCATCCAGCTTATAACCCTGCGTCAGGTATTGCATGGCTTTTGCTATCCGCTCAGGGGTTTTTTGCAAGCCTTCACGTTCGGCATCTTCACCCAATAAACCCAACACTTCCTTATAATTTGCCATTAAACCGGAAGTGATCTTTTCATCGTACTGTTCAATTTTTTTGTATCCCATAATGATTTTTTACATTCACAAATACCAAATTACAAATTCCAAAAAGAGATTCCCGAATCTCCCTTGCGCCATCAGGATGCCGGGTACTCAACAAAATTCCTGGGTGTTTCATAGAGCCGTACCTGCAAATCCAGCTTTTTATCAAGATGCGGCCGCAGCAAATCATAGATCACGATGGCAATATTTTCGGCGGTTGGATTCATCTCTTTGAATTCTTGGGTATCAAGATTTAAGTTCTTATGATCAAACCGGGTATGTACTTCTCTCCTGATCAGATCGCTCAGCACCTTCAGGTCGATTACAAAACCCGTTTTTTTATCGGGCTTGCCGGTTACTTTTACCTCCAGTTCATAATTATGCCCGTGATAATTCGGTAACGCACATTTCCCGAATACTTTATCATTTTTAGCATCATCCCAGCCCGGGTTATGAAGCCGGTGGGCCGCGTTAAAATGCTCTTTCCGGAAAACGGATACCTTTTTGCTCATTACAAAAATAAATTATCAATGTACAACGGCATTATTGTTTGATGGCCTGATTGCTAACCATAAAACAATTTAACCATCATTTCTCTCCGAAATACTCCACATAAATCCGGGGTGTCTCATACAACTTTATACAATGCAGCTTCACGGTGCCGGGTAAATGCGGTTTCAATTCATTCCAGATGCCAACAGCCAGGTTTTCCGTACTGCACATTGTACCTTTCATAAAATCAACATCCATATTCAGGTTGCGGTGATCCAGTTTCTCAATGATATGCTCCCGGATCAGCAGGCTGAGTTTTTTGACATCAAATAAAAAGCCGGTATCCTCAACCGGTTCACCTTTTATGGTCACCCATAATTCATAATTATGACCATGCCAGTTCTCATTCGCACAAACCCCGAACACCTCTTCATTTTTTGCATAATCCCAGGCAGGGTTATACAGACGGTGCGCCGCATTGAAATGTTCGAGTCGTGTGAGATAAACCATGGCCATGAAATGAAGTTCAAAGTTAATGGTTACATCTTTACCAGGTAAGAACAACCTGTCCCGTTTTCAATAAAAAACCGCCGGCCCGGAGACCTGCGGTTTGCAATTCATGATATTGTTCAATTATTTTTTTACCAAATGAAAAACCTGGGGTCCGTCCTGCAATGCGGCCACTAACGTGTCGCCATTGAAATGATAATTATACATGACTTTATCTGAACCGCCATTGGCCAGGAAACTAAATGTGGTCTCAGTGACTTCCGTAGTGCCCGGGATATTTAACCCTTCCATTCCTGTCGTAAGGGTATTGCCTATAAAAGTATACGTGGAGCCCACATTTCCTCCATCTACCCCATCCACCCTTTTTACTTCCCATACTCCCTCCAGTTTGGTAGCATCTGCAGCAGGTTCAGTAGTTTCTGATTTTGTTTCAGGTTCAGTTTTCGCTTCCTCTTTTTTGTCTTTTCCGCCACAGGAAGTGAGCATGATTGCAACAGAAAGAATTCCGAAACATGTTCTAATTAATTTAATATTTTTTTGGTTTTAGGCCGCAAACATAAAGTTTATTTTTAAAAAGATTTTTTTACCCGGAAAAGAAGCAAAAATGTATTAAGATTTGAAATACCTTGCATGATATTTAAATTTCAAGCAAGGAACTGCCCCTACTAATTATGAATTGCCTGGTAATTGCTGCCACAGCTGTTGAGATCAAACCCTTTTTGGAATATTTCAGTGAAAATGAAAGGGTGAACAAGGGAATAAATTCCATTGAAATCCTGATTACCGGTATCGGGTTAACCACCACCACATACTCATTAATGAAGCAAATCCGGATAAAAAGACCCGGGCTGGTCATACAGGCGGGTGTGGCAGGTTGTTTTGATAAATCTATAGCGCTGGGAACCGTACTGGCCGTTAAACAGGATACAATTGCCGATGAAAGTGTAATAGAATTAAAAAAACTGAAAACTCTTTTTAAACTGAAACTGGTTCCGCAGCACCAGGCACCTTATAAAAACGGCTGGCTGGTTAACCCGGACAGGCCATTATTGGGAAAAACCGGTTTGAGGCCTGTTCGTGGTATCTCGGTAAACCAGATCACAACATCCGGGCAGGTCATACAATTTTATAAAAAAGAATTCAACCCGGTCACTGAATCAATGGAAGGAGCTGCCCTCCATTATGTTTGCCTCATGGAAAACATTCCATTTATACAAATCAGGAGCATATCCAATTATATTGGCGAACGGAATAAAAAAAACTGGAACATGAAGGAGTCGGTTGCCAGTCTGAACAGAGAATTAATTACTTTGATTGAAAGAATATGATTTTCTGCATTCATTAATAATTTTTGATTATTATGAAACTAACCCTAGGCTTCTCTCCCTGTCCCAATGACACTTTCATCCTGGATGCCCTGGTCAATAAAAAAATAGATACGGGTGGAATTGAATTCGATGTAATGCTTGAAGATGTGGAAACATTAAATGAGTGGGCCATCGGGGGAAAACTGGATATCACCAAACTGAGTTTCCCTGCTTTATTTCAATCGATCCAACAATATGTATTGCTGAATAGCGGCGGTGCTTTGGGAAAAGGTGTTGGCCCGTTATTAATAGCTGCTTCTGAGAAACCGGCTGAAGTTATTGATAACAGCAGCATTGCCATTCCCGGGACCAATACGACCGCTAATCTGCTCCTGGCATTCGCCTTCCCTTCCGCATTGAATAAAATACCCATGTTGTTTTCTTCCATTGAGGATGCGGTATTGCAACATAAAACCGATCTGGGTGTCATCATTCATGAAAACCGGTTTACATACAGGCAGAAAGGCCTGCATAAACTTGCTGACCTGGGAGCTATCTGGGAAGAAAAAATGAAAGCCCCCGTTCCTTTAGGTGGCATTGCGATAAAAAGAAACATTGACAAATTCGTAAGTAAAAAAATGGATGAGCTGATCCGTAAGAGCCTTGAATATGCTTTTTCAAATTACCCGGTATTGCCCGGCTTTGTCAAAGAACATGCACAAACCATGAGTGAAGATGTGATGAAGCAACATATTGATCTTTATGTCAATGACCTTTCACTGGATCCCGGACCTGCCGGGAGAGAAGCCATTCTGAAATTATTTGAGGTTTTTTTATCGGTGCATCCGGGAACAGGGATAAAACCAGATCCCCGTTTTCTGTTCCTTTGATGAATTATAAAATATTCAGATTTGCTTAAATACCTTTGTTAAAATAGTTGAGAAGCATTTCTTGCCTTTAATATATAAACAGGGCGGTTTCCCCGTATCCAGGTTAACTGTTATTAATTATGACTGTTGCTATAAGAAAAATATTTGCCTCATTATGCCTGGCCTTCTTTTTTTCCCATCCGTCTTTCGCCCAGCAGGATAATAAGATTCCGGATAGGCTAAAGGTCTTTATGGACTGCCACAGTACCTGGTGTGATATGAGTTTTATAAAATCCGAAATCAATCTTGTGGATTTCCTTCTTGACCGGGTCGCGGCTGATGTTCATGTGCTGGTTACCGAACAAAACACCGGAAGCGGCGGCAGTAATTTTCAACTGATTTTTTTCGGGCAAAATAGTTTCAAAAACATCCAGGATACTGTCCGGTTTAATACGGACCCGAATGCAACCGATTTTGAAAGAAGGGAACTGCTGATCAAATACCTTCAACTGGGTCTTGGCCCCTTTGTTGCTAAAACCGGTGCAGCAAAGGATATTATGATCAGTTTCAAGAAAACAGGAACCGGTGACGGTAAAAAAGATTCTGCAAACAAAACAACAAAGGATCGCTGGAACTACTGGGTATTCAGGATCGGGAGCAATGGAAATTTTAGTGCCGATGCCGTGTATAAAGATCAGCGGCTTGGCGGCAATTTTTCAGCGAACAGGACCACCGAAGAAATAAAGATCAACTTCAGCTTCTATGGCAGTAAAAACAAATCGACATTTGAATATGAAGATTCTTCAGGCACACAAAAATTCATAGTAAAGAACCAGGATTATGGCTTCTGGCATTACCTGATCAAAAGTATCAATGACCACTGGAGCATCGGGTATGAATTGAATTATAACCAAAACAGTTTTCAGAATATCAAAGGGCAGGTTTATTCCAGGGCCGCTGTTGAATATAATATTTTCCCTTATAAAGATGTGAACAACCGCTATTTCACCATTGGTTATGGCCTAACTGCAAGAAATAACCGTTATTACGATACCACTCTTTATGAAAAAATAAAAGAAACTTTATGGGGGCAACGGGCCGAAGCCAGGATCACGTTCAACCAGAAATGGGGCTCCACTTCAGTCGGCATCAATTATCAGAATTATTTTCATAATTGGAAACTATTCAACTTCGGCGCCAATGCATCCGTTAATGTCCGAATCAGCGGGGGATTGTCTTTTAATGTTTATTTCCACGGTGCATTAACCAGGGACCAGATCAATCTCCCGAAAGGAGGAGCTACGGAACAGGAAATACTGACGAGGAGAAGACAAATTGCTTCCGGTTATTCTATTTATTCCGGCTTCGGTATCAATTACCGCTTCGGGTCCAAACTCAATAATTTTGTAAACCCGAGATTTGAAGGCCCGGATAATTGAAATACCTTTTAAAGATTTCCACTATTTTTACATTTGTATAGGTACTGTACCCATACTGCTTCACCCAATTTATCCCCTTGATGGCATTGGTCAGGAAAACCTCATCAGCTGATTCCAGGTCACTGATCGTAAGCACTTCTTCCCGAACTTCATGTTTCTCCGAACGCAACTTCTCAATAAGATAACGTCGCATGACACCACTGACGCAACCTTCTGTCATTGCCGGGGTAATTATCGATCCCTCCTTAATAATAAAAATATTGGCGATCGTTGAATCAGCAACATGACCATGTGAATTCAGCACCAGGCAATCATTCCATTTATTTTCCTTCGCATATATAGCGGCCATATTGTAGGGCAGGAAGCCGGCCGACTTCAGGTTTGAATAAACATCGCAGCTTTTTATTACATCATGGAAAATTCCGATCACCAGTCCGTTCTCATTTAATACATACCCCGGATGATCAAGCGGCCAGCATTCAATGACATATTGCAGTACTTTATCATTATCATACAAACCACCGTTTCCGCGGAAAACAGATAGTCTGACCCTGGCAACCTGTTCGCATCCATTCTTTTTACAGAGAGCCAATATTTCTCCGTTTAGCTTTCCGGGCGTAAATAGTTTTGGAATTTCAAATTTCAAAAGGGATAAACCGGAAAACAATCTTTCGAAGTGAAAATTCTCAAGCCGGATCTTATTATGAATAACCTTCATGGTTTCAAACAATCCGTCGCCGTACCGGTAACCCCGGTTGGAAACCAGAAGGGCAGGTTGATCACCAGCCTGTATTTTTCCATTGAGGTTGATAAAGTTCATGGCCTCAAATTAGAATAAAAAAGCCATCCCGGCAGAATCGCCGGGATGGCTTTAAAAAAATTATAGATTTCGTTCCTCCCTCTCCACTTGTGGAGAGGGCCTTGGTGAGGCTATGCTTGTTCCACCAAACCGGCTTTCACCGCGTACATCACCAGGCCGGCCATGGATTTGGTGCCCGTTTTTGTTTTTAACTTATCACGGATAGCTTCCACCGTACGCGGGCTCAGGTCAACCATATCTGCAATTTCTTTTGTGCTTTTCTCATCACACATCAGTTTCAGGATGGTTATTTCCTTATCTGTCAGGTGTACATCCTGCGGCATACTTGTATCCGTGGTTCGCTTGGTACGCAACCCGCTCAGCAGGGCCTTATTGGTCAGGTCATTAAAATAAAAATCATTTTCATATACACCGCGGATGGCTTCATAGATCATTTCAGCGCCGGATTCCTTGGTGATATAAGAGTTAGCCCCGATCTCCATCATTTTGGAAATAACCGAATGATCATTGAGGAAAGAAAGCATGATCACTTTTACATTCGGATACAGTTTTTTGATCTCCGGCAAAGCCGTGAGACCATCCATCACCGGCATCTGTATATCTAATAATACCACATCGGGTTGAATATGCCGCAACAGGTTCAGCAGTTGCATTCCGTTTTCAGCTTCTGCCACCATTTGTATGTCTTTGCGGGACTGAAGGGAGGTCTTAACGCCGGTGCGGAACAATGCATGATCGTCTGCGATGGCAACTTTGATTACGTGGTTTGATTCGGGGTTTTTCATAATTGGAATATTAAAAGATTTTTAACAAAGAGTAAAATTTCACAGATGCAAGATGGAAAAAACCTGCAATATATACCATAGTATTAGTACTTGATTTCTGTTTTGCGGAAAGTACCGGATATACGCAGGATAATCGGAACTCTACGAAAAAAAATGGCGGCAATTACGCTTGAATCAGTAAATGCCGAATACATGAAATAGGGAAATTATCCTCTTGTTAACATGAAGGTATGACTATACTTTTGGCTCAGAAAGTTGATTGACATGGTTGATCTGTTTTATTCCCACTCATCCTATGTCCAGATACCGTCCAGAAGTTTTTTCCAAACCTTTGAAAAGCCAGCCCCCGATTCATCGGGGAAACACTTCACCTGCCGGTCAACTTTCATTTTTTAAAAATTTTGTAACCCCGTTTTAAAAATCCAATCCTGTTGAAGAAAAATTTTACACGCTGATCCCTTCACTATGAAATGAAAAAGCTTTAGATCTTTTCCTTTTCATAACAGTAACGCAGCCCCGGTCCTCATAACGCCGGGGCTTTTTTATTCCACTTTTTAAAAAACGGGTTCATGAAAACCTTAATATTGAGTATTGAATATTGAATCTTGAGTCTTTTTTTTTAATAGGGAAAAGACTCAGGATTCAACGCTCAAGTTTCAAGCATCAAATATTCGTGATCACCATTACTTTTTTTCTGCCACGAGGTAGGCTCTCGGCTCACCGAGGGTGAATTTTTTACGGCCGGGGATGCTGTACACTTCTTTTAAGACAAAACCTGCATTTTTCAACATGGCTTCCATTTCATTCAATGAATAGATATAATCAATTCCTTTTTTGGTTTCGGTATGCCCTTCGGGGGTAATGATGATGCTTTCTGTTTCCATACGGGTGGGTGAAAAAAAGAATTTACTGTCGGTCAGGAACTTCATTTCCCCGACCCGGCTCCAGTTTTTTTCCCTGAAATTCTTATAAACGATTTCTGCAATGGACCAACTGTTGATCAGCAGTTGACCGCCTGGTTTTAAGAAAGAAAAAATATTGGAAAGTATTTTACCCGTATCCGTAGTATCAAAAAAATTCAGGCTGTTGCCCATGATAAGTGCAAGATCAAACCGGTCTTCCGTTGAAAATTCCAACACATCGGCCCGGCACAATTTTACGGGGAGATTTTCTTTTCCGGCTACTTCTTTTATCTCTTTAATATAATCAGACAGGTTATCAACGGCGCTTACGGCAATTCCTTTCCGGCCCAGGGCAATGGCATGCCGGCCATACCCGCACATCAGGTCAAGCACATGAGTTCCCGGGCCGAGGTTAAAGTAAGGGATCATGAAATCAACCTCCTTCACGGTCAGCTCATCGGGGATGATCGATCGCCAGATCTCTTTATAATAACCATCAAAAAAATGATCGTTGATATTTGACATGTCAATGTTTTAAAACACCGGTGAATCAGGGTGGTCCTCTCCTCCCTTTCCATTCATGGAGCAGGCCGGGGTGACGCGGGATGCGGTTATTCCAGCAATTTATTCCTCATCGCATACATCACCAGCCCCGCAATGGTTTTCGCCCCTACTTTCTGTTTCATATTCTGCCGGATCGTTTCTATGGTCCTCGGACTGAGAAAAACTTCCTTTGAAATTTCTTCTGTTGTTTTATCGTCTGCTATCAGCTTCAGGATCTTTAATTCCTTTTCGGAAAATTTAACGGGGTTGGGATAAAACTGTCTTACAGTTTTTTTATGCTGCAGTTTCATCAGTACGGCTTTATTCACCAGTTCATTAAAATAAAAATCATCATTCATGCAGGTGAGAATGGCCTGGTAGATCTCCTCGGGGTCGGTGGTCTTGGTGAGGTAGGCGTTGGCGCCCATTTCCATCATCTTGGTGATCATCTCCTGGTCGTCGTACATGGTGAGCACGATGATCTTGAGGGCCTCGTATTCCTTCCTGATGATGCTGATGGCATTGATGCCATCCACTTCGGGCATCCGGATATCCATCAGGATCACATCGGGGAGTTTGAGCTGGAGCTTATGCATCAGGTCTCTCCCGTCTTCGGCTTCCCAGATTATTTTGAGGTATTCCTTGTCTTTCAGCGCCATTCTAATGCCATCCCTGAATATCTTATGATCATCGGCGATGGCAACTTTAATTTCCTGGTTGGGCATGGGTATTGGTTTGCAGTTAATTTAATGGGCCCCGCTCTAAGCGGGGTATGGTCGAGTAAAAATACTCTTTTTTTAGTATTTACCGCATCGGGGTGGATTCTTTTTGTAGCCGGCATAAAAACAAAAACTCCCGGTTAATCATTCAATTCTTCTCTTGGTTATTTCTCGGCTAAAAAATTGAATCATTTTTTTATTCCGGTCCTTGAATGATAACATTTACTGTTTCATTTTCATTAGAGTTTGTGAATGCCGGAAAAATTTCTGTAATAATTACAATTATTTCCCCATTTCATTCGCTCCGGATAATCCATTTATTTATCTCGCTGTTTTTCAATATTGACAAGGGGGAAAAAAACGTTTTTAAATGTTGTTTTTCTGAAAGCCCTCAAGCCATCTTTAATACATCTCTGTTTAACTTAGTGGAGTCAATATATATAGATGGATTTTAGCAGGCTTATAGAATATCTACAAAAATATTACTACTCAGAATTGTTGATGTTCTTTATTGAGTTAACAACACTTATTATTGGATTGATCTATGTAAGAAAAGATAAAATCGGTCGCTTCTTTATAGCATATTTAGCATTTGATCTTTCAATCCTATTGGCACATTGGTATCTAATAACATGTTTAAGCATAAGCCCAGAATTTGGGTCTTATTTCCGTTCAACAACTAACACTATTATCGCTTACGTTGAGTTATTGGTATATTTCTATTTTTTTAAGAAGATATTTCATGGAGAGAATATAAAAAAAGTATTAACTGGTCTTTCCATATTATATACCATAATAATATCAATCTTTATTATCACAAAATTTAGTTTTATTTCTAGTCGATATAATTTTATTGCATTAATTAACGGAGCAATTGAATTTGTCTTTCTACTGGTACCTTGCATTTACTACTTTCTACAATTATTAAAAACCAATTCGCCTATTAAGCTTTCTGAAAGACCTACTTTTTGGATTGTAATAGGTATTTTCTTTTTTTCACTAATTTCTGTGCCCTATTATCTTCTTAATAATTATATAATAAAAGGCCAATTTGAATTTAGAAACGTGCTTATTGCAGTTTTATATTATATGCCATTAATTTCAAATTTTCTTTTCCTAATAAAAGCATTCTTATGCAAAAAACCCCTAACGATTTAATTATTTTCCTTATAGTTGTTTCTGGGCTTATTGTATTTATGGTAGCCTTTATAGTTTTTATGCTATACCTCTACCGCAAAAAACAATTAGATTTCGAAAGGAACATTTTTCAAATAAAACAGGACAATGAAAAAACATTGCTGAATACTCAACTAGAGATACAGGAACAGACCCTTCAGCATATTGCCAGGGAAATTCATGATAATATCAGTCTCTCCCTTACCCTGGCCAAACTGCAACTGAATACATTCAACTGGAACGACCCGTCAAATTCTTCAAAAAAACTGAACAGTTCCATTGAACTGCTTACCAAGTCCATTTCCGAACTCAGCGATATTTCAAAAGGAATGAATGCAGAGATCATAATTCAGCAGGGATTGCTGCGGGCGATCGAGGAGGAAGTTAAACGGATCCGGCTGGCCGGGTTGTTTACCCTGGACTATGACCAAACCGGCACCCCTGTATATATGAACGCCCAACAGGAACTGATCATCTTCCGCATCATCCAGGAAGCCTTCAACAATATCATCAAACATGCAAAGACCAGCAGCGCCCTCCTGAAGATCCACTATACCGGTGAGAAAATGTATTTTAGTATTGCTGATACAGGAAGGGGATTTGATAAAGATCAAACCGTTAAGAACCGCCAGGCCGGATTGAAGAATATGGAGGCCAGGACAAAAATGCTGGGCGGTATCATGAATATTGAAAGCGCCCCCGGCCAGGGAACAACACTTAATTTTACTATTCCTTTTGAAAACAATGAGCAAACAAACCATACCACCGGTAAAAGTAGCGCTGGCAGATGATCATATCCTGCTGCGCAATGCACTGGCCCAGCTGATCGACAGTTTCGGGGACTGCAAGATCATTCTCCAGGCCGGCAACGGGAAAGAACTGATAGATTTTATTTCGGCTGGCCACCTGCCCGATGTGGTCCTGCTTGACCTGAACATGCCGGTTATGAATGGATTTGACACGTCCGCCTGGCTGCAGAAACATTTCCCACAGGTACGTGTCCTGATGCTTACCATGTATGATTCCGAACTGTCCCTGATCCGACTGCTCAAGGCCGGTGTAAGCGGTTTTTTAAAAAAAGATATACATCCCTCCGAATTAAAATTCGCGATCCAGTCGGTTGTCCATTCCGGTTATTATTATTCCAATCATTCCACCGGCCGGCTGATGAACCTGTTCAGGAATAACCCGGATGGAAGCATGGGTTTGCAAAAAGCCATGCTGAATGAACAGGAGATAGTATTTCTGAAATTTGCCTGCTCGGATTTTACCTATAAAGAAATAGCGCAGCAGATGGGGCTGAATCCAAGATCGGTAGACACTTTAAGGGACCAGCTTTTTGTCAAACTGGATGTAAAAAGCAGGGTTGGTTTGGCCATGGTGGCCATCAAACAGGGAATTGTCACCTTTTAAAATTGGAAGAGGATCAAATAATCCATGAGTATCTAAAATCCATTAAAAAATGAATGATTACATCCCGGGAGAAGCAGAAGAAATTATTAAGTAAAATTCCCCATATCGTATTTTTTCATACCCCTTACCGTGTATTTTCATTTTCATTCCGGAAGAATACGTTCAACACCGTAAAAACTGAAATTAAAGAGAGCGGGCTAATTCTATTTCACCACTCCATTCCATGCTATATTTTTGATGAACGTAAATTGACAAAAGATCGGTCATGATCATCCAATTTTTAACGATCGAAAGTAGCCATCACGGGAAAATATCCTGAACTTGATTTTCAAAACCATTGAAAGACAGAAGTAAAATCAAATTTTTAATAAATCTCCCAATTCACCAGGGACATGAACTTACGAGGGTTTCATAAACCCCGTTTCCCAATTTTTTCCCTTCTTTTCTTTTCCACACCTGTTAATAACCGTGATTTTCCGGGGTAAGTTTACTAATTTCACATACGTATTTTTACGATTTTAAGCTAGGAATACTACTTATTTAATTATAGTATACTTACGAGTATAAAATCGTTAAAACCCTTGCCTGTAGTGCATTTTGGGTAAATTTTACTGCATTATAGTGAAAAACCCTCGTTGCGTTCCAGCCAGTTTCTGATAAATTTTACCCGGTAAATCGATTTACGAAAGCCTTAAAAACGTTACTGTTATGAAAAAGAATGTAAAAAATTGCAGAGCTTGGGATGTTGACACAATCGTAACTTGGGAA
>CAZQGZ010000089.1:0-14646 GCA_964592935.1 uncultured Chitinophaga sp.
TGAATTTGTTTTAAAAGCCGGAAAAAATACCGTTCACCGTGATTATCATGATAAGGAATACGGTTTTCCGATTGATGATGATGATCTCCTGTTTGCCAGGCTGGTGCTGGAGATCAACCAGGCCGGGTTGAGTTGGGAAACGATTCTGAAAAAAAAAGAAAATTTTTTCAGGGCCTTTGATGATTTTAAAATTGATAAGGTAGCCCGCTATTCAGCCCGGAAAAAAGAAAAGCTGATGCAGGATGCCGGCATCATCCGCAACAGGCTGAAGATCGAAGCGGCCATTCATAATGCAAATTGTATCCGGGCCATACAAAAAGAAATGGGCTCATTCAGGAACTGGCTGGATCATCATCATCCCAAAACAAAAGAAGAGTGGGTGAAATTATTCAAACTAACTTTCCGCTTTACCGGTGGGGAAATTGTCAATGAATTTTTAATGAGCACCGGTTATTTGCCGGGAGCACATGCAGCAGACTGCCCGGTTTATAAAAAGGTGATGAAACGAAATCCAAAATGGGCAAGTGGGGAGTAGCTAGTGGCGAGTGGGAAGTGGGAAGTGGGTAGTGGGTAGTGGGAAAAAACGTAATTCTCTTAGAAAGCCCCCACTAGCCACTCGCCATTACCTATTACCTTAATTAGGATTCACTTCCGGCAACCTATAATGTTGCCCATCCAGCACAAACAATTCATCGATCTCCAGGGTCCAGAATTTGTACAAGGGGGATTTTTTCAAAAGTTTTTTCACTTCTTCTTTGTTGTCAGCATTCAGGGTGATCCATGACCGTTGCGTTTCCATGCTCACGGCATAATGATCGATGGTTCCTTTGTTGATAAGATAGTTGATATACGTACGGTGCGGGGGCACGAGCTCCATAAAATCATCGCTCATTTCAAAATGTATGGTCACCTGGTATTTCTTCACCTGATTAAATGACAGATTAAAAGTAGTAAAGTTGCATGGGAAGTTAAAAAAGATTGCCAGGTCGCCGCTGAGTGATTTCGTAAATCAAAACCGGTGAGATGGAAAGAAAAGCATGTGGAACGTACTGGGCTCGAACCAGTGACCCCTACTCTGTCAAAGTAGTGCTCTGAACCAACTGAGCTAACGTTCCGGGGCTGTAAAATTAAGGGGTCTTTTCAGATTTTCCATTCCACGATCTCATTCACCCATTCTTTCCGGAACGGAGTGGTGATCTTGATATAATTGTCCGTATATCCTTCCATCATCCCTTTATTCTCATGTCCTTCAAATAAAACCTTCCGGGTCTGGCCGGCATGTTGCTCCGTGAAATACTGCATCTTCATATAGGAAAGATTACGCAGCGTTTTATTTCTTTCATTCCTTACCTGGACGGGTACAACGGGTTTGATCGTTAAGGCATGGGTGTTATCTCTTTCCGAATAAGTGAACACATGCAGGTAAGAGATATCCAGCGAATGCAGGAAATCAAAGGTCTCTTTAAAATCATTTTCCGTTTCCCCGGGAAATCCGGCGATCACATCCACCCCAATGGCGCAATGCGGCATCAGGGTTTTGATGAGGGCCACTCTTTCCGCATACAATTCCTTTTTATACCTTCGCCGCATCAATCCCAGTATCTTATTGCTCCCGCTCTGCAACGGAATATGAAAATGCGGCATGAACTTATCGCTGTTACCCACAAATTCAATGATCTCATTAGTAAGTAAGTTAGGCTCAATGGAAGAAATACGATAACGTTGTATGCCCTCAACTTCTTCAAGCTCCTGTATGAGACTATAGAAATCATTGTTCTTTAGGGTTTCAAAGTCCCCCCTTCGGGGGGATTTAGGGAAGCCGGCAGGGGTGAGGTAATCCCCCAGGTTCACTCCCGTCAGCACAATCTCTTTCACTCCATGTTCCGCAAGATGCTTTACATTCTTCACAACATTTTCAATGCTGTCACTCCTGCTTTTTCCTCTTGCCATCGGGATCGTACAGAATGAACAGTTATAATCACAGCCATCCTGCACTTTTAAAAAAGTTCTTGTCCGGTCATTCAGGGAAAATGAAGAATGAAAATCCGAAACAGTATCAATATCACAACTGCAGATCTTCGCTGAATCTCCTTTCACCAGTTGCTTGATATGCCTGGCCAGGTTGAATTTCTCGGCTGCGCCCAGCACAAGATCGACACCGGGTATGGAAGCTATCTCTTCCGGCTTTAGTTGAGCATAGCATCCGGTGATCACCACCAGGCTCTCCGGGGTCCTGCGTTGAATACGGCGCACAAGCTGCCGGCATTCTTTATCCGCATTATCCGTGACCGAACAGGTATTGATAACATACACATCGGCCTGGTCGTCAAATTCTTTTTTCTCAAAACCTTCCTGCTCCAGCATGCGGGAAAGCGAAGATGTTTCGGAAAAATTGAGCTTGCAACCTAAGGTGTGAAATGCTATCGTCCTGGATTCTGCCATTGAGCCTGCAAAGATAATACAAGCACACGGATGACACGGAATTGATGGATTTACACAGATTTTATTTGGATATTTCTTAAAATCTGATTTCTGCGAAGCAGAAAAAATCCCTGCTAATCCGTTCAATCTGTGTCATCCGTGTGCTGGTATTTTATATCTCACTATCATTAATTTGCTTTTAATTTGTAGCAAATTAATTGCCTTGAACAATAAATGGGCGCCATATATTCTGATCCTTGTGCTGGGTGCTGCTGTCATTATTATTAAGACCTGTAAGAATAATAATCAGCCACAACCCCAACCTAAACCAAAAATTACTGATCACGACCGGAAGGACCCTGCTGAAAAGATTGACCGCGACCATGGATTTGACCGCCGCATCTCCTTCCTCGAATACAGCAAACATGCAAAATGCCGGATGCAATGCCGTCATATCTCGCAGGCTGAAGTGGAGGCAGTCATGCGGGATGGCAAGATCAATTATAATAAAAGCGATCTGCAAAATGCAAGATGTCCCCGTTATGCGGTGGAAGGGATCACCGGAGATAACCAGGAAGTGCGGATCGTTTTTGCCCAGTGCAATGAGAAAACAGAAGTGGTCACCGTAATTGATCTTGAAACGGAATGGCAATGTGACTGCCCGGGTGATGATGATAAATACAAAAACAGGAACCGATGAAATGGCTCCTGAAACCTCTTCAGTGGATCTATTGCTGCTATGCCCTTATCACGTTTATAGGTATCATGCTGCTGATCTTTCCCTTTGCATTGATCGCTGCCATATTTGGCCGCATCCGCGGGGGAAATATGATCTACCGCCTCTGTATGATCTGGGCCGATACCTGGTTCTTCCTGGTATTTATTTATCACCGCAATTATTACGAAGAACCGGTTGATCCCGGTAAACAATATATTTTTGTCGGCAATCATATCTCTTACCTGGATGCTCCCTTGCTCGTAAAAACGGTACGTCGTCCCGTGAGGGCCCTCGGCCGGATCGAACTCAGCGGTACTCCGGTTTTCGGATTTATCTACCGGAGCGTGGTGGTGATCGTTGACAGGGGAGATGCCGCTCACCGGGCAAAAAGTGTACGCAATCTGAAATCTGTCATCAGCAAGGGGATTTCGATCATTGTCATGCCCGAAGGAACTTTTAATATGGGTCATCAACCCTTAAAAAATTTTTATGACGGCGCTTTCAGGGTGGCGATAGAAACACAGACTCCTGTTAAACCTTTTTTATTGCTCGATGCGTATGACCGTTTGCATTACCGCCACCTGTTCACGCTTACTCCCGGGAAAAGCCGGGCTGTCTTCCTGCAGGAAGTTCCTGTTGATGGGTTAACACTGAATGATGTTCCTTATCTGAAACAAAAAGTGTATGATTTGATGGAAAAGAAATTAATAGAGTATAATGCTTCATGGATAAAAAAATAATATTCTTTGTGACTTAGTGCCTCCGTGTCTTAGTGTTTCAAAATTTTTGTTTTGAAACACCAGGGCACTAAGACACGGAGATTAGATGAGAAGTTTGTGAAATTGCAGAAAAAAAATAAGAGTATAATGCCTATAGCAAAATTTGTCATTTTAATTCTTGTTAACTTGTGTGCTGGTTATTGATTTATTGGATATTGAATATTCTTCCTTGTACGCAGAAATAATTATACCCGCCGCTTTACCAAAAAACTATACATGGTCCATTCCATCTCATTTGCTGGAAGAGGTGAAGCCCGGTTGCCGCGTGGAAGTGAACCTGGGCAAATCCAAAAAATATGCGGGAATCGTAAAGCGTTTATTACAGGATAAACCGGATTTTTTTGAAACCAAGGATATCCTGAATGTGCTTGACACCGAACCGGTGGTGTTTGAACAGCAACTGAAATTATGGGAGTGGATGGCTTCTTATTATATGTGCAGCGAAGGCGAAGTGATGGCAGCAGCCTTACCGGCTCATTTTAAATTATCAAGCGAAACGATACTGGTGTACAACGAAGAGTATGGGGATGATTTTTCCTCCCTCGATCATGATGAATACCTCGTTGGAGAAGCCTTGTTAATTAAGAAAGAACTTAAACTCACCGAAGTACAGCAGGTGCTGGATTCATCGCATGTATACCCGGTGATCAGCCGCCTGGTGAATAAAAAAGTCTGTTATGTATGGGAAGCATTAAAACAAACGTATACGACAAAAAAAGAAACATATGTACTGCTGAACCCGGAATATGATAATGAGGAAAAACTGGCCGGGCTCCTTAATAACTGGACAAAGGCTCCGAAACAAATGGAGTTATTATTAAGTTACCTCCATTTTATGAAAACGGAAGGAGAAGTGACCAAACCGGATTTATTGAAAAAATCCGGCGCTTCCGATGCGCAGTTGAAAGGGTTGGTTGAAAAGAATATTCTCCGCACGGAAAAAAGACAGGTGGACAGGATACAATACCTGCCCAAAGAGGTAAAGATCGATTTTGAATTATCGGCAGCACAGGAAAAAGCTTATGAGGAAGTGCAGGAACATTTGAAGACCAAACCGGTTTGCCTGTTGCATGGAATCACTTCCAGCGGCAAGACGCAGATCTATATCAAACTGATCGGGCAATATATCAAACAGGGAATGCAGGTATTGTATATGTTGCCGGAAATCGCCCTGACCTCGCAGATCATCCGGCGGCTGCAAAAACATTTTGGCGGGTATATCGGCATATATCATTCCAAATTTTCCCAGAATGAAAGAGTGGAAATATGGAATAAGGTAAAGAACGGCGAACTGAAAGTGATACTCGGGGCCCGGTCATCCGTATTTCTGCCTTATAATAACCTGGGACTGGTAATTTGTGATGAAGAACATGATACATCTTTTAAACAGCAGGACCCCGCCCCAAGGTACAACGGGAGAGATGCGGCGATATATTTTGCTGCTTTATTCAATCACACAGTTGGAAAGACAGGAGCCAAAGTAGTTCTGGGCAGCGCCACGCCATCACTGGAATCTTATTATAATGCCAGGACCGGTAAATATGGTTTGGCAGAATTGCCGGAACGGTATGGCGAGTTACTTCTGCCGGCCATTGATATTATTGATACCAGGAAATTAGTTCAGAAAGACCGGTCAAAAATAATCTTATCGCCATCTTTGATTGAAGCCATCCGTGAGGTGGTAAGCAGGAACAGGCAGGTCATTCTTTTTCAGAACCGCCGGGGATATTCGCCCTACCAGGTCTGCATGGTCTGCGGATGGATCCCGCAATGCAAATACTGCGATGTATCACTGACTTTTCATAAGCTGACCAATAAATTGGTTTGCCATTACTGCGGCACCACCTATCCTCCGGTTCATTCCTGTGCCCGCTGCGGCAGTGATAAATTTTCCAAAAGAAATTTCGGAACGGAAAAAATTGAGGAACAGTTGCAGGAGATTTTTCCCGATGCCAAAGTAGCGAGAATGGATATGGATTCTGTAAAAGGCAAGAATGCACATGATGTACTCATACAACAATTTGAACAACGGCGAATCGATATCCTCGTGGGAACACAAATGGTGGTAAAAGGACTTGATTTTGATAATGTAGATCTTGTCGGGATCCTGGATGCCGATGGGTTATTGCATTTTGCGGATTTCCGGGTGAATGAAAGAGCTTTTCAATTGATGGAACAGGTGAGCGGAAGAGCAGGGCGTAAAGAATCTACCGGGAAAGTAATGATCCAAACAGCCAACCCATCACATCCATTATTACAGATCGTGCAGCAGCATGATTACAAAAAAATGTTTACGGAAGAACTGGAAAAAAGAAAACAGTTTTTCTACCCGCCTTTTTCCCGGCTGATTCATCTTGGTTTCAAACATAAAATAAAAGAAGTGGTGGAAAGAGCGGCTTATCATTTTACCAATTCTTTGAAGAGTAAGCCTGCCTGTCCGGCAGGCGGGTATGAAAAATATTTGATTGGCCCGGCTGAACCGGTGATCAACCGGGTCCGTAGTCAATATCTGATGGAGTTATTACTCAAACTGCCAAGGGACGGAAAGACTTTAAGTCAATGTAAAAAAGATATTCTGCAGCAAATTGCCATCCTGCACCAGGAAAAAAGTTTCCGCAGCGTGACGGTGGTGGCGGATGTGGATGGGGTGTGATTGGAATAGTACAGGTTCATTCATTCAATTCTATTACCGTCCTCCTTTTTCATCTGGATTTTTATGTGTGTATCGCCATCCATGTTTTAAAGGGCGGCACCCCGGAGGGCCATGATAATTTTAGTTTTGACCTTCCGCCTGTCCGGTCACAGGAGGATTGGGAGAATTTATTGGATAAATTCAGGGAAGATGCGGAAACCTTTGCTTCATAGGTTGAACAGTTGCCGGAATCCGGGCTTGGAGAGCCCTTTTCCGACGGGAAATACGGCACCTGCTACCGGAATATCAGTGGCATCATTGAACATATTCATTACCATCCCGGACAGATTGTCCTTATAAAGAAATTATTCCTGAAAGCCGGGGAAAATTGAAATTGATACAAAACAGAATGGCTTTTTTTATGGTGCAGTTATTTGCCCGGACTTCTCATTTCTTTATTTTCATGAATAAAAAATCCTTCTTCATTCTTCTTTGCAGCAGCAATCATTGCTTCAGCAACTTTTTTTGCATGAATGGCTTTGTATTTTGCAGGAATAAGAAATGAAAAAGCTGTCATCAGCGCCTTACCGATTTTTTCACCCAAACGGTATTCTTTTCTTTCTCCCAGCAACATGGATGGCCGCATGATATGGGTGGTTCTTAAACCCTCTGCTTTCACGGCAGTTTCCATTTCACCTTTTAACCTGGCATAAAAATTTATGCTGCTGCTGCTGGCTCCTGCCGATGATACCACAACCAGTGTTGAACACCCGGTCAATTTACATAAACGGGCTGCATTTACCGGTATATCATGATCCACTTTGCGGTAGGCCGCTTTATCTCCTTTTACATTTTTTTGTGTGGTACCCACGGCGCAGAAAACCACCCCGCTTCCTTCCAGTGCCAGGCGGAAACTTTCCGGATCCGAAAAATCCACTATTTTCTTTTCCAGTTTGGGATGCTCCTTTTCAAACGGGCGGCGTACCAGGATCCTGACCGTATCAAAATGGCCATCCTTTAATAATTCTTCCAGTAAATAACCGCCGATCAATCCCGTGGCGCCGATCAGTGTTGCTGTCATAAAGAATCCCGATTTTTGCAATATGCAAATTCAGGAAAATATTTCATTAAAACCATACAATACTTTCGGCATAGATGCAAAAGCAAGGTATTTCGCCACCTTTAAAGATTCGGATGAACTGGAAGAACTCCTGGCTCCCGGCTCCCCACTCGTCACTCGCCACTCAACCCTCTCCACTTTCATTCTCGGAGGAGGAAGCAATATATTGTTCACCAAAGACTACAACGGCTTCGTTCTGAAAAATGAAATAACCGGGATAAAAGTATTGCATGAAGAACCTGAATATGTTTATGTGAAAGCAGGAGGGGGAGAGAACTGGCATTCTTTTGTAATGCATTGTATCAACCATCATTGGGGTGGTGTGGAAAACCTTTCTCTTATTCCCGGATCGGTTGGCGCATCGCCCATCCAGAATATCGGTGCATATGGTGTGGAGTTAAGCAGTGTCTTCCTGAGTCTCGAAGCCTTTCATTTGAAAGACAGGAAAAAGGTGACATTCACAGAAACGGATTGCGCATTTGGTTACCGCGAAAGTGTTTTCAAAAAGAAATTTAAAGACCAGTTTGTTATTCTCCATGTTACATTCCGGTTGAAGAAACACCCGGTCTTTCATACCTCTTACGGGGCCATTGAAGAGGAACTGGGAAAAATGGGAGTGAAAGAACTTTCTATTAAAGCCATTTCGGATGCAGTAATTCATATCCGCCAATCCAAACTCCCGGATCCGGAAGCCATTGGCAATGCAGGAAGCTTTTTTAAAAATCCTGAAATAACGAACGATCAATATGCAATAATCCATCATCAATTTCCCGGGGTAGTTGGTCACAACCTGCCAAACGGGAATGTAAAAATTTCAGCAGCCTGGCTGATCGAGCATAGCGGTCCCGTCAGCGGAACAAGCTGGAAAGGTTACCGGAAAGGAGATGCCGGTTGTCATGATAAACAGGCATTGGTGCTGGTTAATTATGGTCAGGCAAACGGTAAAGAGATCTATGATCTCAGTGACGAAATTCAAAAATCAGTTTATAGGAAATTCGGTATTACCCTTGAAAGAGAGGTTAATATTTTATAATCGGTTATTTTTTTCTATTGAGGACACTTTAAATAAATATTCAGCAAAAGAGGAAAATTGCCAGCGCCTTGTTCCGTCCCACTTTAATACTCAATGAACTTTAAGAACATCAAGACGGAACAGAGCGCCTTCAGGGTTTCTGCAAAACACGATGTGGAGGCGTTGATTTTACTTCATTTCCATACAATGCCCCATGGATGGGGGCGCATTTACTATGGAAAAGGGGGCGTGGGCCGGACAAAAGGGCGGAGCCATTCTTTTGTCCTTGACTTTTTTTGTTACTTTTTTTTGTCAAGAAAAAAATTAAAAATTAGTTAATTCGTAAAGGGTATTTAGGCAATTGAGAAATCAATCTTTAAGATAGTACAAACCTCAGGGTATATTTTAACCTGGGTTAGTACCAACTCCAGGATGATAACGCTATAGCAACAGCAATAACAAGCAACGCGATCAAACCGAGCGTGATCCATCCCAGCAATTTCCCAACATGCGCCTTCCGGTCGGAAGGATCATTTTTCTTCGCAACGCTTCCGATTACAATCGCAAGGATCGATGAGATCAACGATGCCGTAAAGAACGCTCCCGTGCCGGGTACAAGAAATGCCAGGATCAAAAGCGTTATGGCGCCTATCCCGAAGATCATGGCGAGCTGGCCCTGGTTACTCCTTTCACCCTCTTTATGTTTCAGCTTTTGTTTGAGTACGAGGATGGCTATTTTTTCTTTCAAAGAAAATTTTCTTCCGGCCAGCTTTTGAAGATCTTTTATTTTCAGGGAAATAAATTTATTAAGAAGTATTTCAACCGGGCCGGGTTTAACGGCAGGGATGGTCAATGAAGCGGCAGGAATAGTTGTTGAATAAAGGGGATTTTCGGATATGCTGAACAGTAATGAAATCAAAATGATTTTTTTCATAATAGATGGTTTAAGAATCAAAAATCCAAAATCCAGAATCCAGAATCAAGAATCCAGAATCCTCTCAAGCTTCTTCATCAAATTCAAAATCCTTTTCTCCAAAATTCATCATGCTCCCCACCAGGTCCTTGAATTCGATCTTGCTCTCAAATATTTTTTTGCTGATCAGGGAATAGGAAGCCAGTCCGTGCAATACAAATTCCATCAGCAGCGCAGCCTGTTCCTCATTGGCTTTCGGGAAATATTTTTTGACCAGCGAATGAAGCCCGTCTACTTTGTACAATAAAAGTATTTTGTCTTTATCACCGGTGTTAAAAGAAATATTCAGGTTGTTTCCTTTATCAAACCAGCTTGTGATGGCCCGGTAGGGATTTTCTTCCCTCGCTTCCCCCTCTGCCTTAGGCCTTGCTCTTTTTTTGAGTGCATCGGGATTGGGAAAATATTGCACAAACATTGTTCTTATGGCTTTGTCCACCAGGTTCATGGCCACCTGGTAAGGGCCTTCCTGTTCTCCTTCATACACCAGTTCCACTTTCCCGGTAATGGATGGAATGATGCCGATCAGGTCATTCATCCATACCTGTGTTTGCTTTTCATTATTCATAATGGCCCTTCTTTCGGCAGCGCTGACGGCATTTTCAAATGCCGAAATGGTTAACCTTGCACTGACGCCGCTTTTCTTATCCACCAGTTCACTGCTTCTCGCTTCAAAGGAAACCTGCTCAATCAATCTTTTAATAAGGTCGCTCACTTTCACTTTTTCTTTTTGTTCCCCCGAAATTTCTGCTTCCTGCTCCGTAATTTCCAGGGCATGTTCAATGGACTTGGGATAATGTGTCAGGATCTGGCTTTCGATCCTGTCTTTTAAAGGAGTGACAATTGAACCCCGGTTGGTATAATCCTCGGGGTTCGCGGTAAATACAAATAAGATGTCAAGTATCAGTCGTAATTTAAAACCCCGTATCTGAACATCTCCTTCTTCCAGGATATTAAACAAAGCAACCTGTATCCTTGCCTGCAGGTCGGGCAATTCATTGATGACAAATATGCCCCTGTTGCTTCTCGGAATGATGCCATAATGGATCACTCTTTCGTCGGCAAAACTTAATTTTAAATTGGCTGCTTTGATGGGATCCACATCACCGATCAGGTCGGCAACACTTACATCCGGCGTAGCCAGTTTTTCTCCATACCGTTCGCTGCGGTGTATCCAGTGAATGGGTGTTTCATCGCCGTGGGTGGCGATTTCTTCCTGGGCAAACCTTGAAACGGGGTTAATCGGATCATCATTGATCTCGCTGCCGGCCACGCAGGGAATATATTCATCCAGCAGTTCGGTCATTTGCCGGGCCATTCTTGTTTTGGCCTGTCCTCTTAAACCCAGGAACAAAATATTATGTTTACTCAGCAAGGCTCTTTCCACATCGGGTATTACGCTGTCTTCATAACCAATAATACCGGCGAAAGTTGTATCCCTGTTCTTCAGTTTGACAATAAGATTTTGGCGTATCTCTTCTTTGATACTCCGGGGTTGATAGCCTGATGCTTTCAGTTCACCGAGCGTTTTTATTTTTTGAATGTTCATATTTTAAAAAAGGGAACGCTGATTGTTATGATTAGTTAAGATATCTGCGTCAATCTTAATAATTATAATCATCAGCGTTCTGTATTTAATAAACCGTTTTTCGTTTTCCCGATTCAAAGTCCTTAAAGATAAATGCCCCTAACTTATCCAAAGAAGCAAAGAATGCTTTCCCATTATTCGTTTCTGTAAACTCCTGTACAAATCGTTGCAGGTATGGGTCAGTGGCGATCATGAATGTTGTTATCGGGATTTTTAATTTCTTGCATTGTGCCGCTAAATTGATACACCGGTTCACCACTTTCCGGTCCAACCCGAAACTGTTTTTATAATACCGCTTGCCGATCTTCAGGCAGGTAGGCTTTCCATCGGTGATCATGAAGATCTGCTTGTTCGGGTTTTTTCTCCGTCGTAATATATCCATCGCCAATTCCAAACCGGCAACGGTGTTGGTATGATAAGGTCCAACCTGCAGGTAAGGAAGGTCTTTTACCTCGATCGGCCAGGCATCATTCCCAAACACTACAATATCCAGTGTATCCTTCGGGTATTTGGTTTGAATCAATTCACTCAATGCCATCGCTACTTTTTTGGCAGGTGTTATCCGGTCTTCTCCATATAATATCATCGAATGCGAAATGTCGATCATCAGCACGGTGGATGTTTGTGATTTGAAATCCGTTTCCCGTATGCTCAGGTCATCTTCCATCATGCGGAAATGATCAATGCCATGATTGATCTGTGCATTGCGGATGCTTTCGGTAAAATCGATCTGTTCCAGCATATCTCCAAAACGGAATGGCCTGGTCTCCGGGTTTTGTTCATCACCCTGCCCGGGTTTGAAACTATGATGGTCTCCCTGTTTGGTCTTTTTCAGCTTGCCGAAAATCTCATCAAGGCTTCTTTTACGGATTCCCTGTTCGGTCTTTGGGGTGATCTTTATCTGGCCGGGCTGGTTATCATCCGTGATATAACCTTTTTCTCTGAGCTCATCAATAAAGTCACCCATGCCATACTCATCATCGGTGAGCTGATATTTTTTATCCAGTTCATTCATCCATTGCATGGCTTCCGCCACATCACCGCTGGTGTAGGTAAGTAATTGCATGAAAAGGTCGAGCAGTTGTTCAAAACGGCTTTTCCCTTCCGTGGCGGGATCAAATTTTGTAAAATGAAAACCTTTCATAAAAAAAATCTGATGCCTGAGATCAGAAGTCAGAACGTTCAGACCTCAGCCATTTTTCCTAAAAGCAATTTACGATAAATAATTTGCCACCCTGAAGCTTTAACAAGAACATAATTTTTGGAAAGTCTAAAAAAATAATGCCCGGAAATCTTTTGGGTTTTTATGGAACGAGGAGTTGAAAACTTGAATATTGTATATTGACATATTGAGTCTTTTTCATCAAAACTAAAAAGACTCAATATGTCAACACTCAACAAACAAGACTCAAATATTTTGGGCCTTAATGAACTGGCAATTGAAAAACTTAACCGGGTTTTTTCACGGTATCTTTTTTAGTAACGCTGTCAGCACCACCCGGTTTGATGATATTGACAGGCCCTTCTGTTGCCGGTTTTGCCGTTTCAGGTTCATATTTTTTGACCAGTTCATCAAATAGCTGCAGGAAATATTCATTTCTTGCCGCTTCACCATCCCGTCCGTCAAATCCTGCGAAGAGATCGGGTCTTTCGGCCCTCATGTAATCATAATATTTCTTCTGCTGTTCGAAATCTTTCTTCAAAGCACCTTTTACTTTTTGTGCCAGGGTCATATTACCTGCTTTGTAGCAGGCTTCGAGGTAAGCAAGTCCGTTGATGTTATGAGAATTTCCGCGGCTTGTCATGGCATAAGGTAATTTCTCCTCGCTGACAAGGGCCTCGCTTTTTTCCAGCAATTTCAACGCTTCCTGTTTTTTACCTTCATCGGCCATCGTGCCGGCAGCTTCGGCATAGGCATTGCGGAGGCTCAGCACATGTCTCCTGTTCTCCTCATCAAAATAAACGCCCTTCTTGCTTTCAAAAACAAATTTGTTCATCATCTTCTGGTACTGATCATCGGTGTTATTGTCCTTCTGGTAAATTCTTATCATCCATTTGGAAGACTGGTCTTTTGGCAATACAGGTACAAGACGGTAAGCAAGTCCTTCTTTACGCAGGTAGGGTCCGAATCCGAGTTCACCAAAAGGTGAAGTGAAATAGATCGGGCGCTTCCATCCGTTGGCAGCATTGGTCGCAATGATATTTAGAATGATTGCGTCGCTTCGTGTCAAGCCCTGGTTATCCTGTAGTCTTCCTTCAGGAAGCTGGAACCTGATCTCCGTAAGGACTGAATCAGTAGCATTCACCGTTCCGTTTTTCCGTACGGCTGCAGTATCTACAGGAACGTAAAAACGGTATACGGGGAATGATCCCGTACCCACATCTCTCTTTGTATCCGGGTCAATCGCAGGCTTGCCGATTTCTTTCTTCATGATGTTATAGAGGTTGTAAAAGGTCACATTGTCTCCCTTCTGACGGTAACGAAGGTATTCCCTGTTGTGACCCTCTATCTGTTCCTCCGACCAGATCACATCCAATGAATCAGCATCGTTCACTTTGTAACGAAGCTGGTTGATATACCAATCAATGCCTAACAGGCTATTGTTAATGATCCGGATATCGGGACGTACACCTTCCACTTCCTGCGCATACCAGAGCGGGTAAGTATCGTTATCGCCGAAGGTGAATATAACCGCATTGGGTGCACAACTCTCGAGGTAATCTTTTGCCATATCGGGTGCGGTTGTTTTCCCGCTCCGGTCATGATCATCCCATTCCTGTTGTGCCATCAGCAGGGGCACGCATAAACAAATAACAGTTGTGGCCAAATTGAGCATTCTTGCATTTTGCCCGCCCGATGAGACAGCCCTTACCAAAAAAGTGATGGCAGCCGTGACGGCAGCATACAAAACAGTTGCAAAGATGGCGACCATGAACGCATCACCCAGCACATCACTTGCGCCACTCATCAGTGTAATAAGGAAAGTTAACACGCTTCCGTAAATCAACATGTTCTGGAAAGTCAGCTTATCCGCTTTTTCGCGGGCCATTTTTACAATCGCAACAACAGCAAGACCGATCCAGATGGCAAATGCATAGAATGAACCCACATAGGCATAGTCACGTTCACGGGGCTGGTTGCCGGGCTGGTTCAGGTAAAATACAACAGCAATACCTGTCATAAAGAACAACAGGAAGGTTACGATCCAGTCTTTCTTATTACGGAGATACTGGTACACACAACCGATGATACCGAGAATAAACGGCAGCATGAATAGTGTGTTATGTGCTTTGTTGTTTCTTAAACTATCGGGGAGTTCATCCTGGTTGCCCAGTCGTTTATTATCTATAAAGGAAATACCGGTTATCCAGTTGCCGTCACGTTTGTTCCCCAGCCCCTGCACAT
>CAZQGZ010000090.1:0-14367 GCA_964592935.1 uncultured Chitinophaga sp.
ACGGGAAGTCCAAACGAAACGGAATGAAAAATATTTTTTTTATACAACCAGTTGCGGATGCCGATGACCATCCAGTAAAGCAATGCAAAGGGCAGTAATAAAATGCGGAAAGATTTCAGGAAAAAATTAGAGAGCATAAACGGTTTACGGCGTGATTCAAGGGCATAAAGGTAGGTCAATTTCTTTGCTGTCGCAGTTAAATATTTGAACCAAACAGGACATAGCAATACATAGAAATACACACATAGATTCTATATGAATTCCTATGTACCGGTGTTTTTATATGGCACAGAGTGTTCTGAAAGAAATATCTAATCCCTGGTTTCAACAAAAACCGAGAAAACTGTCGTACCGTAGTTCCTTTCCGATTTATAAAACGGGAACACCTTGTACTCATTCTTCGGAGTGTGCTCCAGTACAAACCAACCCTGCTTATTCAGCAATTTTTTTTCAAAAATGCGTTTGGGAAGATCATCAATATTGATCAGTGCATAAGGGGGGCCGGCAAAAATGAGGTCAAATTTTTCATCGCATTGCTGAATGAATTTAAATACATCCATTTTAATCACCTTGAAATTTTCCAGTTGCCAGGCCGTTGATGTTTTCTTAATAAACTCATACATGGCCGGATCTTTTTCAACAATGGTCAGATCACGAACCCCTCTTGATGACAGTTCATAACTGATACTCCCGGTTCCGCCAAACAGGTCCAGGGTTTTCAGGTTGTCCATGTCAAGCTGGTGCTGCAAAATATTGAACAATCCTTCCTTCGCAATATCCGTAGTGGGTCTTGTAAAAGGCATGTTATGGGGCGGGTTGAATTTCCGCCCGCCATGTTCACCACCTATGATGCGCATGATACCAGGTCGTTAAGTGAAGTAAAAAAATGAGCTGGGAATTCCGGGCTGTTATCCCATCCGGCGTTCCTGAATTCCGTATTTATAAAATAGAGATTAAGTTCTTTATATAAAGCGGAATGCTGGTCAATCAATCCCGAAACCCGGAGGATCACTTCCTTCTGATGCAGTGAAAACCGCTGACAGGTCTTCAATAAATAATAAACAACATCTGCGGGTGTTGAATAGGGGAAACATTGCGCCAGCATCCATTGGCTGTCCCGGGCAACAAGGAGTGTAAAATTCTCCGTGCTGAAATCAATCAAAAAATCTCCTGCGCTCCCGCCTGCATTCATTTTAGTAACAGCCAGTGAATAGTGGTGTAAAGACTTTGCAGCGGGGAAATTTTGACGGACCCATTTATAAACTTCGTCCGACACTGAATAAGTGTTGTATAACTGCCAGGAAGGGATCAGCTCAGAAATCGTATGAGACCCGGCCTTAAGTCCATGCAGGGTTGCCAGGAAATACTGTGCTTCTCCCGGTTTATACAGGGCAGAAGGGATTAATACACTTTGCCCTGTTTCAAAAGCAACATGTACCTGGTAAAAAGTTTGCTGCAATGCAGGATATTGAGAAAGAAAACCATCCAATGCACCTTCAGTCCAACCTTCTTTTTCGGGCTCATCCATCGTACAGTAGGCCAGTTCATATAACGTATTGCCTGTTTTATCTGAAATAGCAAAACCCAGGTGCTTCTCCCCGATCTGTAATGATAATAACGGCTGTACCTGTTCAGCGTTTCCTTTTTCAATATGAAATAATTGTTTCAATTCTTAATGCTGATTGCGTGCAATAATAGACAAAAAGCCTCACCTAACCTCTCCTAAAGGAGAGGAACCTCACACAGCCCATCCCGGGCAAATTTCCTCATAAATATAATTCCTTTCTAAAAGCAGGACTTAAGCGCAGGTGATCTTCTTTTCGGGAAAAGCGGAGATTATGATATTTCGTAGGTTTGCCAGCTTTAATCAATGGCTGACACTACAGTTGATAATGATCTAAGGGTCGAAATATCCAACCGGCAGATATTAAAGATCGCTTTACCCATCAGTCTCGCCATGCTGGTACCGCAGATCAATTTTGTTACCAATAATATTTTCCTCAGCAATCTCGGGGAAACGATCCTGGGTACGGCAGGCATCACCGGTGTTTTCTATCTCATCTTTGCGCTCGTTGGCAATGGACTGAACAGTGGCCTGCAGGGCCTGATCGCAAGACGTGCCGGCGAAAACCGGCGGGAAGAGATCGGCAAATTATTTGGCCAGTCCATTTGGATCGCTCTTTTCTTTTCAGCTGCCGGTATCCTGATCACATACCTGTTTGCACCCCTCTTCTTTAAGTCCAGTTTACATTCGCCCGTTGTACAGGCAGAAGCGATCCGTTTCCTGAAGATCAGGATTTGGGGATTGCCCCTGCTTTACCTTTTCCAGATGTGCAATGCTTTCCTGGTAGGCACCAGCAACAGCCGCTTTATGAAATATGCCTTCATCACGGGTGCAGGCATCAACATATTTCTGGATTATGTTCTGATCAACGGCCATCTTGGTTTTCCGAAATGGGGTTTTGATGGCGCTGCCATTGCTTCCATTATAGCAGAAGCGATTGCCCTGCTGGTGGTGACCGGGATCATTCTTTATAAAAAAATGCCGCATCGTTTCGGGCTTTTCAATCATTTATCATTTCATAAACCGCTGGCCTCACTCATCTTCCGCCAGTCTTCGCCCCTCGTTTTACAATGGCTGATCAGCATTGTGGCCTGGCAGTTATTTTTTATCCTGATCGAACATTATGGTGAAAGATCGCTGGCCATCAGCAATATCATGCGGAATATTTTTGGTGTATTCGGAATTTTCTCCTGGGCCTTCGCCAGTACCAGTAATGCCATGGTCAGTAATATCATCGGCCAGGATAAAAAAGACAAGGTGGAAATACTGATCAGGAAGATCATGCGGCTGAGTTTTGGATTCACGTTTTTCCTTTGCCTGCTGATCAATTTGTTCCCGGATTTATTTCTCAGCATTTTTCAATTTAACAATGAATTCATCGGGGAAGCCATACCGGTTATCCGGATCGTTACAGTGGGCATGCTTGGCATGTCCATTGCCACCGTTTGGCTTAATGCCGTAACGGGTACCGGGAATACACGGGTCAACCTGCTCATTGAGATCGCGGCTATCGCCATCTATTCGGTTTATGTCTGGCTGGTATTGGATGTGTGGAAACTCTCCCTGGTCTGGGCCTGGAGTTCCGAGCTATTATACTGGTCTTCCCTGTTCATCTTTTCTTTTTTATATATCCGGAGCGGGAAATGGAGGAAGAAAGTGATTTAAACTTGCGGGGCCTGCCATACTTATGTTGAATCAGCATGAAGGCAACCGGCAGGCCGAAGCAAGCTCAGTAAAAATATTTAATAATATATTTTCAATTAACAGCAGTGTTACAGCATGAATTTTTTTTGCCACGAAGACACCAGGGCTCTAAGTAACACAAATTTTTCTTCGTGAAACCTTCGTGACTTAGTGGCTTTGTGGTTTTACTTTAAAAATTTTAAACCCAATAGCTATCGGGTGAGTCTTTTGCAATTAAACAGTATGCTCAGCCAGCTTTAAAACATTCATTAACTTTCCGGCTTGACCGGCCCTATTTCAAAATGTGTTACATTCGGAATAAGATATCATATATAAAATTCCTATTCAATTCCGTTTACACGATCCCTGTTATGAAACACCTGTTCCTTTTTTGTTATCTGTCTGTTTCAACCTTATGTTTTTCCCAAACCAATGACCCGGATATTTTCCGCATCACTTCTTCCCACACGTCCTTCCCCGATACGGCCAGGTCAAAAGGCCACCTGTACAACAAGGTCCTGTATAAAGCTGCTGATCATTATACGGACAGTTCCGTTTTACTGATCGTTCCCAAAAAATTACATGCCCGTAAAAAAGTCGATTTGGTATTCTGGTTCCACGGATGGTACAATAATATTGACAGCGCTATCAAACGTTTTGACCTGATAAAACAATTTACGGCATCGAAATCCAATGCTGTACTTGTACTGGCAGAAACAGCCAAAAATGCCCCGGATAGTTATGGCGGCAAACTGGAATACAACAATACATTTAAAGAATTAGTTTCAGATGTCATGCAAAAACTGAAAACAGAAAATGCCGTTACTGAAAAATGTGAAGCAGGAAAGATCCTGTTAGCCGGTCATAGCGGCGCTTACCGTGTCATGGCTTTTATTTTGGCAAACGGCAATATGCCGGTGCAGGAGATCATTTTATTCGATGCGCTTTATTCGCAGACTGACAAATACATGAATTGGATACAGGCAGACAGCAACCATCGTTTCATCAACATCTATACCGATGGCGGCGGCACAGATGGAGAAAGCAGAGAAATGGCAAAACAGTTGCTGAATAAAAAAATCGATACTGATACCCTGGAAGAAAAAGAATTAACACCGCAGCGGGTATCCGCCAATAAGATCATTTTTATCCATAGCCTTCATAAGCACAATGATATTATTAACAACCCCGACAATTTCCGGCTTTTTCTTGAGAACACATCCTGGCTGAAAAAACTTAAAGAGAAGAGGCTATTTCAAAAATGAATATATCAACACAGAGGAACAGAGATACAAAAATGCCCAGAGAGAATAAAGCAGGAATCCAATACGCTGTGAAACTCTGTTTCCCTGTATCTCTGTGTTGAAATAACCTGAGAGATCCTATTTATAATAAAACCCGATCTCGTTTTCCTTTATTTCAAAATAACAATTGGAAGCCTGATGTGCCCGCACGGTCTCCGCCACAAATTCAAGGATCTCTTCCCGGCGGGATAAGGATGTTTTGGTTTCAGCTTCCCATTGTTTTACGGTCGGAATATTAATAAAGGCCATACATTTACCGCCACCCATTTCGTTACTGAATTCAATCCTCGTATCCCGGTCAATATAAATTACAGTACCCGACCGGAGATTGCCTGAATATTCAATCCGCCGGGAGAATTTGCGGGCCAGGTCGCTGTTAACTTTTTCCCGGAGCAACAGGTCCTCATCAGGAATGATTTTCCCGGTTCCATCCCGATAAACGATTGGTTTATCTTTTTTCTTTTCTCCCGGCTGTCCTGTCATTGCGGGAATTTCAACCTGTTTCTTTTTTCCTGTTTCACCCTTTTTGTATTTCACCAGTTCAACCCGGTGCCTGCCACCATCTTTCCAGTCTATTTCTATGGAATATTCACCGGGCTTTATCCCAGAAGTATCCCAGAGCAACTGGATGGTTCCGCTGAGTTTATCCGTCACCGGAAATTCATCGGCGATCTTTTTGGTCTTCTTGTTTATGAGCCGAAGCATTCCATATTCACGACCCGGCTGCGGAAGCCAGATGATCAACTGCTGGCAATCGGGATAATGAACAAAACGAATATCTGTGTCCTTAAGATCTTTAAAACCTTTTACCGCATGCTCTTTTTTAGCAGCCTTCGCTGTCACGTTTTTTATTCTTACTATTTCTATGATTCCAAACCAGGGCATATGAAAAAATCAGTTTAATGCTTCATTGATCAGCCTGGCAAGCCGCACACCGCCTTTCAGCAATTGCCTGTCAAGATCCTGTTGAAAAATATAATTGTATTTGTAACCCAGTTTCCCGTCGGCGGGAACCGATGTATACACCTTATGGGCCAGTGAATAGGATTCATAAAACCATTCTTCCAGGGAAGATTGCTGCCATGTTTCCACTTCCTCCTCTGCAACGATATCGAGAACCTTTGCATATTCTGTATAACTGTATTGCTGAAAATCGACCAATGAAACATCCCATACGGAATGGAGGTTGGTCGGTTTATCAAACCAGGTCACGCTGATCTTATTGCCGCCCTGGTCTTCTTCCCGGCCAACATGAAGTGGCTGATGAAGGTCCCCGACAAAATGAATCAGAAATCGTAAAGCGATCTGCCTGGTTTCACGCGATAACGATTCATCTCTTAGTTGTGCCACCATGGCTTTTATCTGGGTATACAGGTTTTCCCCGGTCGAACTTTGCAATTTGCTGATAAATTCATCCTTGCTGAGATTGTCAGGCAGGTTCACATAATGCCATTTGGAGGCTTTGTCCCAGGTATGGGTTGTATCTGACTTGATGAAATCAGGCCAGTTGGCCCACATCGCAAGATTTTCCCGGCCGATGATTTTTTTCAATTCCTTTTTTGACCTTTTGGATAAATGGTTTTGTGCTATCTCAGCTATAACCCGGTGACCGGTCACACCCCAGCAGAATGAAGTGAGTGGAGCCAGCAGAAGAACAACAAGAAATATTTTTTTTACCTGTTTATAAAAAAATAAAGTTGACATGATACAGGTTTTGATTAACGCAAATTTCATGTAATCACCTGAAACGGGAAATAATATTATACAAACCCCCGGGGGGAAAAATCAAACTATTTCAGCCATGAGGTTACGAATCCCTTCGCAATAACAAAATGAATCGTGTTTTAATTTAAACCGGGACAAGAATTGCTGAATATTGCTGCATACTTAACATTTTGTTTGCCACAAAAAACAGTAAACCCCGTTCTTATTATCAGACAAGCCATGTGTAATGAATAAGTCACCTGCATCCTGCTATAAACTGCAGGAGATGAGAATTACCAACTGCCATACCATCCTTTCTGTTCTTCTTGTATCCCTTATCACGATGTCTTTCGTAACAGTTGCACAACCCACCCCCGTTAAAAAAGATAATAAACCGGGCATGCTGGCAGTGGCTTATTTTATTGAAAGCGCCAACAATTCCGTCAATTCACTGAACAGCCTCTTAAAGAAAGACAATTACCGGAACAGGATCACCACCCTGAACAACCCGGTGAACAACGAACTTGGATTCAGCCTGAAGAATGAGATACTCTCGGCGCTCAAACCCATATTGGATAAAGTAAAAAAAACGGACGGAGGCAAATTCAAGGATGTTATTGAGAATTTCCTGAACAACCCCGAAGAGAACGGGATCAAGTCGGTAAAAAAATATCTTCCTTCACTTGGTATCTTCAGCACCGTGCTCTCCCTGGTGGGCAACCTGGTGATCGTGGAAAGAAGCATTACCAAAGAAGACCTGAATAAGTTCATGGCCAAAGTGCAGCAATATTTCTACCAATATGAAAAACTGAATGCCATCAATGAAGCGTTTGGTAGCCAGGTGGAAAAATTGCTGGAAAAATCGGATGAAATAAAAGAAGACCTGAAAGATTTCCTGCTGGAATGCATCACCACCATGAATGTTTCGATGGGCAAACAATCGCTGAAGGAAATGCCGGTTGAATTATTATTGCAGCAATATTATGATCCGCAAAAACTGCAGGCCTGGCTCGATACATGCCGTGCAAATAACGAAAGCCCGCTTTACCCGCCCGATGCTCCCACTTCGGTGAAGCTGATCACGTCCGGAATAAAAAGGATCCAGAAAGAATTTGAAACCATTTATAATGAGAATTACGGTGAAATGAAAGAACTGATCGCTTCCTTAAAAACCACGATACCCAACCTGGACCAGGAGCAATTGAATAAAACCAGCACCGAGATCGATCAGCTTTACCATGACAGCCGCCAGGCCGATGTCATTAACCTGAATATTGCCAGGGTGAATGAAAGAATGAATATTGTATGCAGTGTGATCTATACCGGGCGATGAATTAATCAGTCTGTTTATTCCAGGCATGAAAAAACTTGTAATTGAAACTGAGCGTGAACAACAGGTGACCATCGGGCTTTGAATAATTTTTCTTTGCAATGATCACTTCATCTCCTTTCATTGTCGTCTCAATATCTTTTCCGAAATGCAGAATATACTGGCCCGACAGGGAGCAATCCAGTTTTTGCGTGATGTTGATATGCGTACCCAGGCCGGCCTGTGTGGCCATGCTAAGCCTGCCGGCAAAATTGCTCTTGTTTTTTTGCTCCGTTACTTTCGTGTAATCAAAACAATGCCCGGCTACCAGGTATGGCTGCAAAAGACGGTCGAACCGGTTATTGTTTTTGGTGTACAGCATCACCGACCAACCGATATGATAATCGTTGCGGTACGTATAGGATCCTTTCTTTGAAGTGATATAATCAAAATACCATTCTGTATTGACCCGGTTGCCGAACTGAATACGGGACTGACCGCCGATGCCTTTACCGGTGGCCTGATCGTCATTGAACATACTGACTGTGTTGCGGGTACCCAGGCTGATGGTGCCCGTGAAAGATTCTTTATTGGCAAAATCTTGTGCCGGCAAATCTGCACAGGCAAATAACAGCGCTGCTGTAAGGATTACATCGTTTTTCAAACTGCAGTGGTTTAGCGTAGAGATTGGCTGATGCGGGGCTGTTTGAAGATGAACGGTTTGTTTTTTTATTTATTGCTTTGTGCCTCACCCCCACCCACTCCACAAGCAGAGAGGGGAAATCACGTTTCAATTCGGCATTTTACCAGGGTAATAAACAAAACAAATAGCATGCCATCATTTTATAAACTATTATATTTGCTATATAAAAACTTACCTTATGTCATTACTGAATCAGAAAAACAACAAGGATAAGAAGAAAGGCAACAAAAAAAATGCTGCCGGTAATATCCAGGGTTCCAAATTCATTCAAAAACCCAAATCATCCGGTTTTGTAAGCAAGCAGGCCAATACCGGTTCACAGCGTGGAAGCTGATCAGGCTTTTTTCTTTTTTACATTGATCTTATAACGCAGCACCAGGTCATCATTATAGAGCAGGTAGATCCATTCTATATCCGGGGATGATACCGTGTACCTGTAATTGAATCGTTTCTGCAACGCGGACTCTCTTTGTTCATCCGGCTTCAGAAAGATCCACGAGGGAGAATGCGAAAATATCGCTGAATCAACCAGCAGGTCGGGTGAAATGTTTCTTCCCGATTCTTTGATATCTGTCTCGAGACTCAGACGGATCGTGTCACCGACAAAAGTTTCAATGACCCCGGTGGCCGGGCAGAAAGAAGTGAAATGATATTTGCTGTACGACTTTTGTTTAAAGGGAGACCTGTAAAACTCCGGCGGGATCCTTGAATCGGGAAGCAGGGTCCACCTCGGATCATCCGGGTAATGGTCCTGTATGAATACATCGGGCGGTGCAAGAAAATATTTTTCATCATATTCTCTTATAAATTCGTTACCGGTAAATGAAATATACCCGCTTGCCCAGGTAACATCCAGCAAATACCATGTACTATCGATCATTACTGCATTCCAGTAATGATTGACTCCAAAACGCTGTGTTGGTTTTTGGGTACCGCTTTTTGCAAAGCCGACAATAATTTCTGAACAGACACCTGCATGATCACAAAGCGTGGTAAAGAGCCGTGCATAGCCATCACAAACGGCCTCCCTTTTTTTCAGAACTGTTTCTGCAACTCTTTCGCTCAAAGATTTTAAAGGGCCATCATCTTTTATTTCATTTTCCCCGTTAACATGACTTGCCAACGCAACATTCTTTCCCGGCATTTTACATTCCGGTCTTACCCGGTATGAAATATTATCCGTAATCCAGCGGAAGATGGCGGTTACTTTTTCACGCTCGTTTTTACAGGGAGCTACCAGTTGTGTTGCCAATGCGGCAGGGTTATCCTGCGGAAAGACGGGAAAAAGAAATAAAAGAAATGCTATGGAAAGGAACCATTTCATTTTTTACCATGTAACATAAATTTAAGAAAAAAAATGGCGCCTTTAAAAAAAGAGTCATGGACGTTTTAAAAATTTTCCTTTCAGCAATTTGTCCATCACTTCCTCCTTCAGGTTGCGGCTGATGGGGATATGGTGCGAACCGATGCGGATATCGTTTGCTTCGATGCTTTCAATACCCGCTATGTTTACAATATATGATTTATGCGTCTTGATGAATTTGTCAGCCGGTAAATAATCCTCCACCGATTTAAACGTGAGATACGTAATATATTTTTTATCTTTTGTGTGGATGATCACATAATTCTGCAAAGCTTCGGCAAAAAGAATTTCGTCATAGGCCAGCCTGACCAGTTTATTATCTGCTTTGATAAAAAAATAATCGGCCTCCGCTCCCGGTGCCGCGGCAAGATTTTTTTCCCGTATTTCATAAAATTCCCGCGCACGGAGTGCCGCTTTCAGGAAACGGTCAAATGAAACGGGTTTAACGAGGTAATCCAGTGCGTTCACTTCAAACCCGTCGAGTGCATATTGCGGGTAGGCTGTGGTGAAAATGACCGGTGGCGGGTTCTGCAGCGTTTTAAAGAATTCAAGCCCGGTGATCTTCGGCATCTGAATGTCCAGGAACAGGAGTTGTACTTCTCCCCTGCTGATCATATCAGCCGCTTTCAGCGCGGAATCAAATTCTCCTGCCAGTTCGAGAAAATCCACATCAGCAATATATTCTTTGAGCCCTTTTCTTGCGAGAGGTTCATCATCGATGACAACACAGTTGATCTTCATGATACCTGCAGGTTTAGTTTTACAGAAAATGTTTTATCGGTTTCCACTATATTCAGTTCATGTTTTCCGGGGTAAAGCAACTCGAGTCTTCTCTTCACATTCGCCAGGCCGATCCCCCCGTTTTTTTTGAATGGCTGCGGCCCCGGTTCTTTCGAATTTACTATGGTAAAACGGAATGTTCCGTTTTCGTGACCCATGTCCATTTTCACAAAGTTGTTTTGATCGCTGAAATGGGAAATATGCTTGAATGCATTTTCCACGAAGGGGATCAGCAATAAGGGTTCGATCAAAAAACCCCGGATGCCCGGTGAACAATTAAATTGCACGGAAAAATTTTCATCCTTGCGCAGCTGTTGCAGGTCCACATAATCTTTCAGGTAAGTGACTTCCCGTTCAACCGGTATCTTATCCCCATTCACTTCATACAACTGGTAGCGCAGCATTTCAGAAAATTTATGAAGCGCTTCCCTTGCTTCCGCATTATCCTTTTTGATCAGGAAATAAACGGAATTCAGCGAGTTGAACAAAAAATGCGGGTTGATCTGTGATTTCAGAAAGTTTAGCTCCGTCTCAGCCTTTTCCCTGGCCACTTCTGTCAATCGCTGCTGCATGCTGATATAATCAACTATCAGCCGGAAGGCTGCACCGGCCACCACCAGGAAAAAATCCGAGATCACGTTTTCATAAAACCTCGTTTTCAAATCACCCGACAGACTGTACAATTGAGGCTGATGAAGGATCTTTCCCATCAGGAAGACCTTCGCTGCAGCGCTGGCCAGGATCATAAACAGGAAAACAAAAGTAAAGACCAGGTACCGCTTTTTATAAAGCAGGCGGGGGATCAGTACATAGTTGGTGATATAAACCAGCAGGGCGAGGTCAATTACTTTCAGTAAGGTGATCTGAAAGGCGATCTCCCCGGTTTTGTAATCCTGGAATCTCAGGTAATACCAAAACCCAAAGACCAGCATCCAGAATAAAAAATGATGCAGTTTGTATTTTATTAAAAACCTGTTTTGCATTTTGTAAAATAAATGTACAAATTCCCGCTGGTTAAATTCTTTACACCACCGGTAGCTTATGCCTGATGAAGGGGTAAAGGGTGAATGGGTAATGGGCAATGGTGATTTTCCATAGACTGGAAAGAAGCATTTGTTTTTGATGATGACCCGCAATTACCGGATATCAAATTCACCCGTTGCTTTGAAATAACTGACTTTTGTTTCGCCCAGGTCAGCAATTAAACCATTCACGTTAATGTGCCATAGTTTGGCTGTCTTGTCATACGTTACTTCAACCTTCCCGGAAATAACATCGATAAAAGCGACACTTTCGCCGGACCGGAATGAATATTTTGCGGTCAGTTCATCATTACTATTGGCGTCAGTTTTTATGCTGTAGGTAGTTTTCCGCCTGGTGCTGAATTTACTATCCCGGAAAAACATGGTGAAGAACTGGTTCTTTTGTTCAATTACGATCGTATAGTTTCCTCTATTCCGGTAGGTTTTGACCGTGGCCGGCTGGTGTTCAATAAAATAATTATTGCCGGTTGCCGTATCCTTGATCGCAATAGGACATCTTTTATAGACTGAATCTCTTTCATGCTGGGTAAATGCAGAAGAAGAAACCAGCAATAAAGCAACCAGAAAAAATATTTTCATTGTCCTTGATTTAAACGTAAAAATTACGAAGATTTATTAACATTCCAAGAGATCATGTTTATCGGGTCAGTTTACCCGTTCACCAAACAGGAGGCTTCCGATCCGGACCATATTGCTGCCTTCTTCCAATGCGATCTGATAATCGCTGCTCATACCCGTTGAGAGAGTCGTCAGCCGGGAGTCGGTAGTCCTTAGCCTGTCAGAAATTCTTTTAAGGTTTTGGAACTCTTTTCTGACTTTAACCATATCATCGGTAAAACTGGCCATTCCCATTAACCCGCAGATCTTCGCATTTGTCATTTTCCTGACAGCATATTCCTGCATCACAAAATCCAGTTCATCTTCATTCAATCCAAACTTGGTTTCTTCTTTGGCAATATGCACCTGTAACAGACAATCTATGATACGTCCGCATTTTGCTCCCTGCCTGTTGATCTCTTCCAGTAATTTCAGACTGTCAACCCCATGGATCAGTTGCACAAAAGGAGCAATTAACTTTACTTTATTGGTCTGGAGGTGACCGATAAAATGCCACCGGATGTCTTGGGGAAGTTGCCCGGCCTTTGCCACCATTTCCTGTACGTAGTTTTCTCCAAAATCCCTGTGGCCAAGATCATATAGCGAAAGAATGTCTTCAACCGGTTTGGTCTTGGAAACAGCGACAAGCGTCACTTTCTTTAGATCAAGTTCTTTTTTGAGGATTTGATATGCTTCCTTATTGACCGGCATGAATAATTGTTTGATGGTTAAATGGTTTGTTTGTTGGCCATTCAACAATCAAACTATCAAACAATATAACAATTTATTGTGGGTTTTATTTCAAAATGGATCTGCTGATCACGATCCTTTGCACTTCGCTCGTACCTTCATATATCTGGGTGATCTTGGCATCGCGCATCAATCTTTCCACATGGTATTCCTTTACAAAACCATAACCGCCGTGTATCTGAACGGCTTCAACCGCCGTCCACATGGCAGTTTCAGATGCAAAGACCTTGGCCATGGATGAACTGAGCGTATAATCCATCTGGTTATCTTTTTCCCAGGCAGCTCTCATACACAGCAATCTCGCTGCTTCGATCTTCGTAGCCATATCTGCCAGTTTGAAAGCAATGATCTGGTGATTCATGATCTCGGTGCCGAATGCCTTCCTGGTTTTGGAATATTCCCGGGCCAGTTCATAAGCCCCGCTGGCAATGCCCAATGCCTGTGATGCAATACCGATACGACCGCCGGCCAATGTCTTCATGGCAAATTTGAAACCAAAACCATCTTCGCCGATACGATTTTCCTTTGGCACTTTTACATCATTGAACATGACGGTATGTGTATCACTGCCACGTATACCCAATTTATTTTCTTTGGCAGCCACCACCACGCCTGGCCAGTTCTTTTCAACGATCAGTGTATTAATTCCTCTTGAACCCTTTGACGGATCGGTTTGTGCCATCACGAGATAGACAGATGCAGTACCCCCGTTGGTGATCCAGTTCTTTGTTCCATTCAATAAATAATGATCTCCCTTATCTTCTGCAGTTGTTCTTTGATGGGTTGCATCACTGCCCGCCTCGGGTTCACTCAGCATAAATGCCCCGATATAAAGTTCTCCGTCCTTCATTCCCTGGGCCAGGGGTTTCAGGTATTTTTGCTTTTGTTCTTCATTGCCATATTTCTGCAGGCCATAACAAACAAGGCTGTTGTTTACACTCATGACCACACTTACGCTGGCATCGATCTTACTGATCTCTTCCATGGCAAGCACATAACTGATGGTATCCATACCGGCTCCTCCATATTCCGGTTTCACCATCATTCCCAAAAAACCCAGTTCTGCCAGCTTCATAACCTGCTCCCGGGGAAATTTCTGTTGTTCATCTCTTTCAATGACACCGGGCAAACATTCTGTTCTGGCAAAATCTCTTGCAGCCTGCTGAATCATCCGTTGTTCTTCGTTCAGTTCAAATGTCATGAGGTAAATAATTTGTGATGCAAAGATAAGGGAGTGTGTGGTGAATGGTGAATGGTCAATTGTGAATTAGGTCACCTGTTCAGCGGATTCATTCACCATTCACCATTGACTATTCACCATTCCCATTTTTTGACCTAACTTTGCCACCGCAAACATCGATTATGAAAAAGATACACATTGTTCTGCTGGTGCTCATCGCCGGAGCCATTGCTTACCTCATTGGTTCCTTCAAATTTGCCAGCAGTACCTATGAAACCATTGCAGAAGCCAAAGCAAAGCCCGGCAAATTCGTACACGTGGCCGTTCGGTTAGATACGTTGGCTCCCGTGGTTTATGATCCGACAAAAGTTGCCAATTTCCTGTGTT
>CAZQGZ010000091.1:0-14294 GCA_964592935.1 uncultured Chitinophaga sp.
GGATTTTAAAAACGAGGCTGGGTTTCTACCCGGCCTTTATTGTTTCAAACAAACTATAGTGATAACCCGATTGAGTATTGTTTGTTGAGTGTTGATTATTGAGTGTTTTACCAAACTGAAAAAAAGACTCAATATGTCAATAATCAATATTCAATTTTCAGGTTTTCGTAAGCAAACATTCCCCGCAACCGTTCGTTTCAAATCAATTACTTTTACGGTTTAAAAAGAAAATTTGATGGCGGAAATACTGATCATTGACGACGAAAAAGCGATCCGGAAAACACTGACGGAGATCCTGTCATTTGAAGGCTATAAAATTGAAGAGGCTTCAGACGGAGAAGAGGGATTGAAAAAATTCAGGGAGAAGAATTACGACCTGGTGTTATGCGATATTAAAATGCCCAGGCTGGATGGAATTGAGTTCCTGCAAAAGGCCGGGGAAATAAATGCAGATGTACCCGTGATCATGATCTCGGGTCATGGCAATATTGAAACTGCCGTAGAGGCTGTCAAAAAAGGGGCATTTGATTTTATCTCCAAGCCGCCGGATCTGAACCGCCTGCTCATTACGATCCGCAATGCGATGGATAAGGGCAGCCTGGTCAATGAGACCAAGGTACTGAAAAGAAAAGTGAGCCGGGTTCCCGAAATGATCGGTGAGTCGGAGCCCATAAAAAGGATCAAAGAGACGATTGAAAAAGTGGCACCCACCGATGCACGAATACTGATAACGGGAGAGAATGGTGTGGGAAAGGAACTGGTCGCAAGATGGGTTCATGAAAAAAGCCATCGTGCCACGGGCCCGATGGTTGAAGTAAATTGTGCAGCCATACCAACCGAACTGATCGAAAGCGAATTGTTCGGGCATGAGAAAGGTTCATTTACATCTGCCATTAAACAACGGATCGGGAAATTTGAATCCGCACACGGAGGAACACTGTTCCTCGATGAGATCGGCGACATGAGTGCAAATGCGCAGGCAAAAGTTCTCCGCGCATTGCAGGAAGGGAAGATCACGAGGGTAGGGGCGGATAAAGATATCAGCGTGGATGTAAGAGTGATCGCTGCCACCAATAAGGACCTGTTGAAAGAAGTGGAGGCCAGGAATTTCCGTCTTGACCTCTATCACCGCCTGAGCGTTATTCTTATTCATGTTCCTTCGCTAAATGAAAGAAGGGATGATATCCCGATCCTGGTTGATAAATTCCTCCGCGAGATCTGCGCTGATTATGGTACGGCACAAAAGGTCATTGAAGCTGATGCAGTGAAATTGCTGCAACAATATAACTGGACAGGCAATATCAGGGAGCTTAGAAATGTAGTGGAGCGTCTTGTTATTTTATCCGGAAAACAAATCACAGCAGAAGATGTAAGAAATTATGTGATGCCGAAGTAGGATCTGGATTCTGGTTGCTGGTCCCTGGTTCTTCATAGTTCAAAACCCACTATTGCACCAAAACTGCCCGCTAACCATCAACAAGTGACCGGTAATCAGTATTAGCAAAACTTTGAATATTAAAATTTTGACAGGCAGATATTTACAATACTTTTGTCAGCTATAAAAATAAGGCTCATGCCCCTAAATCATTTATTCATCGTTTACCTTGTCAGTACACTGATCGTTTTTCTTCCTTCCTTTGGATTTGCAAAATTATTTGAAAAAGCCGGGGCTCCTTCCTGGAAAGCATATGTACCTTTTTATAATACCTGGGTAATGCAGGAACTGGCAAAAAGACCAAAACACTGGGTGTTCTGGCAATTCATCCCGGTGGTTGGCTGGTTTATCAGCCCGGGAATATTTATCGAATTTGCAAAAGTGTTCGGAAGGTTTTCCCTCGGCCAGCACACATTGGCAGCCATCTTCGCACCATTCTATTTTCCCTGGCTTGCTTATAAAGAGAACCCGACATTTATCGGGAAAGATGGAGTCAGGAAACACAAGAAAAAAGGATGGAGGGAATGGGTGGATGCGGCCATTTTTGCCGTAGTGGCCGCTACCCTGATCCGCACGTTTGTTTTTGAAGCGTATGTTATTCCTTCGGCTTCCATGGAAAAAACATTACTGGTTAAGGATTTTCTTTTTGTCAGCAAACTCAGTTATGGTCCAAGAATCCCCATGACACCATTATCAGTTCCTTTTGTTCATAATTATATGCCGATAGGAAACGGGAGATCTTATGTAAAGTCTGTTCAGTTGCCCTATATAAGATGGTTTGCATCACCTGTCAAAAGAGGCGATGCTGTTGTATTTAATTTTCCCGGCGGAGATACCGTCATCCATGCCAAAAATTTTGAATCGGCCATGCCTTATTATGACCTGAGAAGATGGCAGGCAAGCGGTTCGCCCGATGAAAAGGCTTTCGCCAATAATGTTTTTGACAATCCCCGCCGGTATCCGATCGTTGTTCACCCGGTGGATAAGACAGATAATTATATTAAAAGATGCGTGGGCGTTTCAGGCGATACACTGGAAGTAAGGAAAGGAATCGTATTTATTAACGGGGCAGAACAAACATTACCGCCGAACAGCGAAGCCTATTATATTGTAACAACAAAACAAACTCCTGATTTTGATATCCTGAAGGAAGAATACGATGTGGACAGTGACCCGGATAAAAAAGAATATACCAGTCTCGGGAATAATACATTCGAGATGTTGCTCACTGCAAAGGCAAAAGATAAAATGATAAAAAGCGGATTTGCCACTTCGATCGTTTTGAATGAAGCCTATAATCACGGAGGCGGCGCTGTTTTTCCTTATGACACCCTGCATAAATGGGCAAGAGATAATTACGGACCCATCTGGATCCCCCAAAAAAATGTACCGTTGAAACTCACGATGGAAAACTTTTCATTGTATGAAAGAGCCATCAGGGTATATGAAAAAAATGATTTCTTTCAAAAGGATGGAAAATTTTTTCTGAACGGAAAAGAAATAACCGAATATACTTTTAAAATGAATTATTACTGGATGATGGGTGATAACAGGCAGGGATCACAGGACAGCCGTTACTGGGGTTTTGTTCCCGAAGACAGGATCGTCGGTAAAGCCTGGATGATCTGGTTCAGTTGGGATGGAGGCCCCCGGTGGAAACGCCTGTTCCGTATTGTGAAATAAAATTAAAATGCAAGCCCCGGTAATAAACGCCGGGGTTTGGTGTCAATGGAATAAATTATTATCTTAAAGCATGAAAGAAAATAAATTCGAATTTCAATATGAGGTTTATGAAGATATCAGCCAGCTTTCAGAAAAGGATGCCTGGCTTTTAACCGAAGCGAAGACGGTCACGGAACAGGCTTATGCTCCCTATTCCAATTTTCATGTTGGAGCTGTGGCCATGATGGAAAACGGTGAAGTGGTTGCCGGAACCAACCAGGAAAATGCTTCCTACCCGGTTGGTATTTGTGCCGAAAGGGTTCTTCTGGGTTCCGTGGCCACGATCCATCCCAAAGTGCCGGTCAGCAGTATCGCCATCAGTTACAATAGCAAAGAAGTACAAAGCGATCATCCTATTTTCCCCTGCGGTATGTGCCGCCAGGCTTTGCTGGAATATGAAACGAGGTTAAATAAACCGATCCGGTTGATCTTAGGAGGAATGGAAGGCAAAGTCTATATCATTAAGTCGGCCAGCCAGTTATTGCCGTTTGCGTTTACAAGCGAAGAACTTATTTGAGGCTAGTAGGGAATAGCAAGTGGCGAGTGGGGAATTAAAGTAAAAACGTTCCTTATACGATTAGTCATTCCCTATTTGAAGGTCATATGCAATGGCGGGTAGGAACAAATCTTTAAATCCCAACTGGCCATTCCCCGCTAGCCACTCCCTAAAACAAGGTTTGCACCCCATGCGCCACTTTCGCTTCATGTTCCAGAAGCCATTTCTTTCTCCATAATCCGCCGGCATAACCAACCAGGTCTTTATTGGAACCAATGACCCGGTGACAGGGGACAATGATAGCGACATTATTTTTTCCATTGGCATTGGCAACGGCACGGGTGGCTTTGGTATCTCCTGTTTTCCTGGCAAGTTCCAGGTAACTGATCGTTTTTCCGAACGGGATCAGCATCAATTCGGCCCATACTTCCTGCTGGAAGGGGGTTCCCGGTTGATTGACGGGCAATTCAAAAATTCTTCGTTGACCGCTGAAATACTGGATCAGTTGTTCTATGCACTGGATCAGCATGGGAGGTAAATTTTTTTTCTTCCCTTCCGATTTATGCGTCTTATCGTGAAAGCTTATTTCGCAGATATAATTTTCCGTACCACTGATCTTCAGAAGACCGGGGGGAGAATGATAATATGTTGTAAAGGTTTCCACCATAAATGTTCATCTTCAAAAAGCGCAAATTGCAAAATAAGTCAAACAGGTAAAACAGGACATACAGGTCAAATGCAGAAACAATCATCCCGGGCAAACAATATGAACTATATGAACCGCATGACTGATATAACTTATTCAATATTTAGCCGATCCTCATTCCGTTTTGTACATACCTTTCCGGTTGCAATAAAATTACGTCATTGTTTTCATCATAAACACCCAGCACCAGGCATTCACTGATAAAATCAGCAATTTGTTTGGGAGGAAAATTGATCACAGCGATCACTTTACGGTTTATCAGTTCTTCCATGTTGTAATGTACAGTTACCTGGGCTGATGACCGCTTCAAACCAATTTCTTTACCAAAATCAACCAGGAGCCGGTAGGCCGGTTTCCGGGCTTTCGGAAAATCATTGACTTCAATAATCGTTCCGACCCGCATGTCTATTTTCTCAAAATCATCCCAGGTGATCATGCCGGTAAATTAGTCAAATTGGTCAAATGGGTCAAATAAAGTCATTTAAGTCAAACACAGTTATTACATCCGGTAATGAAAATGGCTATTAAATCCCATATGACCCCTACGAACAGTTTGACTTTTATGACTTGTATGACTTTTATAAGTATCTTAATGCAAAATTTTCATTATGACTCCTGTAAAGAAAGGCAGCACTATTTCAAGAAAAGATTTTGTCCGCAATGCAGCGATCGTGGGCGGAGCTTTTTTCATTGTTCCCCGTCATGTTTTAGGCCGCGGTTATATTGCACCCAGTGATAAATTGAATATTGCCGGAATAGGAGCAGGAGGAAAGGGTGAAAGCGATCTTGCGGAATTTGCCAAAAGCCCGTTTGTAAATATTGTGGCTCTCTGTGATGTGGATGACAGGCAGGCAGTCAAATCAAGGGAAAATTTTCCCAAAGCGGGATATTATAAAGATTTCCGCGAGATGCTGGCTAAGGAAAAAAATAATATTGACGCCTGTTCCATTTCAACTCCTGATAATATACATGCGGTGGCCACCTTAGCAGCCATGCAACTGGGCAAACATGTATACACCCAAAAACCGCTTACACATGATATATATGAAGCAAGGGTCCTGGCACAGGCTGCCAAAAAATATAAAGTGGTTACACAGATGGGCAACCAGGGAGGTTCGGGTGATGGTGTCCGTAAGGCCCAGGAAATGGTTGATGCCGGAATGATCGGGAACGTAACGGAAGCACATGCCTGGACTAACAGGCCGGTATGGCCGCAGGGAATTCCGACACCAACCGGAAAATTTGAAGTACCGAAGGAACTGGATTGGAGTTTATGGCTGGGGCCGGCTAAATGGATGGAATACAACCCGGCCTACCTTCCTTTTAACTGGAGAGGATGGTGGGCATTCGGTACCGGCGCATTGGGTGATATGGCCTGTCATATCATGGATCCGATCTACAGGATACTTCCCATTGATTATCCTGATTCAGCAGAATGCAGCGTGGGCATTGTATGGAAAGAAATGTGGAATGACAGCCAGAACCCGGATGCCTGCCCGCCGGCATCCATCATTCATTTGAATTATCCAAGAAAGGATGGAAAGGGAAATATCAAAGTATCCTGGCATGATGGTGGTTTGTTACCCCAACGCCCGGATGAATTATTGCCGGAAGAAGCATTTGGCAACTGGGACGGAGGTGTATTGCTTATTGGCTCAAAGGGAAAATTATTATTGGATTGTTATGGCGCCAACCCCAGGTTACTGCCCACCAAACTGATGAAAGAAAAGAAAATGCCGAAAGAAACTATTAAAAGAGTTCCTGAAGGACATTATTTACAATGGGTGAATGCCTGTATTGCCGGCTATGGAAAAGGACAAACCAGTTCACCGTTTGAATATGCAGGGCCTTTCACAGAAAGTATTCTCATGGGTAATCTTGCCATCCGGAGTTGGATGATGAAAAATCCCAAACTGAAAGGATGGGATGATAAATACCTGGGCCGGAAGAAACTGGTATGGGATGCTGTTAATATGAAAGTCACCAATTTCGATGAAGCAAACCAATTTGTAAAACGTGAATATCGGGAAGGATACAACCTTACTTTATAATTCGATTGTCACCCTGAGCCCCGGCGAAGGGTCGATGAAGCAAACCAATTTGTAAAACGTGAGTATCGGGAAGGATACAGCCTTACATTATAAGCTTTTAGCTATGAGCCATGAGCTGTTAGCTGCACTTTTATATTTTGACAAAAGCTAATGGCTAACGGCTAATAGCCAACAGCTTTCTTTCTTACTCCATCAACTTTACCAATTCCATCAACTCAGCCTGTTTATACAACTCTTTCTCCCCGGTAAAACATTTACTGAATTCTTCGAGCAATTGCTGAATGACCTGTTTGTTCCTGAGTGGTTTGAAATAGGAACCAACCGGCGGAACAGAGATCCTTTTGAAATAATTATCAACATCCTGCTGGGTAAAAACCTGCCCGGAAGCGGGATCAATAAAAAATTCAATCTTATGAACGGGATTGGGCAATGATTCATCCGAATATCCTGGTTTGAAATAAGCGATAATGAATTGTTTGGGAATATGGATGGCCCTTACCGGGATATCCAGGAGTTCACAAAGGACCAGGTACAGGATACCGTTACTGACCTGGTTGCCCCGTTTAGCCTCCAGTGTTTTATGCAGCAGGAATTCATTGGGTTCCTTGTAATTCGTTTCGCCGCCTTTTAATCCATAGTAACTGTATAAAATACTGGTGACAATATTTATTTGTTCAAGGGGTGTGAGGTAATTATTCAACTCGAGCCAGATATTCCGGCGTATCTTCTCTATTTCCTGCATTACCGGTGTGGTGGAAATCTCGGGATATTGAAATTTACAGACCAGCATGGCGCCCAGCATCAGGTCGTGGTGACCCGATACATTCCATTGACGAAAGTCTTCCGTCAGGTCGGTGTAATGAAGGCGGTGAATTAATAATTCGATCCGGTTCTGAATCTCCTCATTGGGAGTAGTTTCCCACAAATGTTCCAGGTTGGGAATGATATTCTTTCCGTAATCAACAATTTTTTCCGACACGGCACCGAAGACTTCTTCATCGGGGTCATCAATTAACGTAAAGAGGGCAGATATTTCTTTGTTTGTTTCCATGGTGCTGATCAGGGCACAAGTTCATTACAGAAGCTGATATAAAACAGTTAAACTTTTCCACAGGTGGGGAAAGAGGTTTATTCAATGATAACGGATAAAGATCTTCGATATTATACTTAAGTTTGATGCATGAAGTCAGCATACTTTTTTTCACTTTTTATTTTATTCTCTGTTCATGCAAAGTCGCAGATCAATGATTTGTTTACCATGAACAGGGATAGTACAGATTTTGAACTCACCCTGAAAGGCGCTTCTCATCTTGCATCACTTCCGTTAAAATGCATCGGGAAAGAATTTCCCAACAAGACCAATCATACTTCCAACAGCGACAGTGATCATGTATTATTGCCGCACCGGCTCCACCCGGCTTTTTTTGGCTGCTTTGACTGGCATTCCTGTGTGCATGGACACTGGATGCTGATCCGGTTATTAAAAATGTTCCCCGGCATGCCGGAGTCTGCTGCGATCCGGAATGCGATCAGCAAAACAATAACCAGGGAAAATATTCAGCAGGAGGTAAAGTATTTTGAGATGCCGCTGACCGGTTCATGGGAACGAACATATGGATGGGCATGGGTTTTAAAACTGGACCAGGAATTATTCAACTGGAATGATGCGGATGGGAAAAAATGGCTTGAAGCGCTGCAACCGCTGACCAAAAAAATATTGGAGGTCTGGACTAAATTCTTACCTAAACAAACTTATCCCAACCGGACCGGGGTACACCCGAATACAGCATTTGGATTAGTATTCGCCCTGGACTATGCAAGGGCTGAGAAAAATCCAGGTTTTGAAAAAGCTATAATCGAATCTGCCAGGCGGTTGTATGGAAAAGATAAAAATGCACCCGCATCCTGGGAGCCGGATGGATCCGATTTTTTATCCCCCAGCCTGGAAGAGGCCGACCTCATGCGAAGAGTATTACCGTCAAAAGAATTTATGACCTGGTTCAACCAATTTTATACAACCCAGAGTTTAAAACATCTTACCGTGCTACCCGTTGTATCCGACCGGACGGATCTGCAAATTGTACACCTGGATGGATTAAGTTTCAGCCGCAGCTGGTGCATGAAAGGATTAGCTTCTGTTTTACCTGCCAATGATCCAAGAAGAAAAATGTTATTGAAGTCAGCAATGAATCATTTATCAGCTTCTTTGCCAAATGTTGTTAGCGGAAATTATGGCGGGGAACACTGGCTGGCTAGTTTTGCAGTGTATGCGTTAGCCAATTAGAATAAAATGCAGGATGTGATTTACGAATGAAGAAAATTATCGCGGTCACGAACATTTGAGCGTTGATTGTTGAGTGTTGATATATTGAGTCTTTTTTCAGCATGTAAAAGATTCAATATATCAACATACAATATTCAAGTTTAACATTTAATGTGGTTGACTCCGAACCTATAACTTTCTTGCCACAACCATCCAGTCCCAGGGTTTTGGATCTTTCAGCCATTTTGGGGGCTTCAGAAATTCGGTATCCCATTCGTATTCGATCTTTTGAAAATCTTCGGCAACGAATTTTTCATTGGCCAGTAGTAATTGCAATTCCTCTTTTAAATAATGCTTGTGAGGCACATCATCGATATCGGCATTTCCCTGGCGGATATTATTCCACTTCTTCAATGCTTCCTTTGCATTTTTTGTTACGGGAAAAAGATCTTTGTCAATTCTCCATTGCTGCTGAATAATACTGGTGAGCAAAAATGATTCCAGGGATGGGATGGTCATGATGATCCGCCCGCCCTTTTTTACACAGGCCGAAAGGGATTGAAAAAAAACAATTCTGTCTTTCAATGAAGAAGTAAGAATAGCATTGATACAGATCCCGAAATCGCATTTCGGCACTTTGGTATTCATTCCACTCATATCGGCCCGCAGGTATTCCACATTTTTATATTGCGGGTATAGCTGTCGGGCAATTTCAAGGTTCTTTGCAGAAATATCTACCGCATAGACCTTTTTGAAGGCAGGGGAGAGCACGGGCAGCCATTTACCGATGGCACAGCCTATATCAATGACTGTTTTACTCTTTGAAGCAAATTTATTTATTGCGGAACGAATCAGAGCTTTCTTGTCATTGTGAAGTACATCGAATATCTCTTCGTTATAAGAAACTGCTATTTTTTCCCAATAATTTCTTTTCATTCAAACGATTATAAGCAAGGTCATGTTTATTTCTTTTTTTTCTTTGTTGCTTTCCCGGCAGGCGCCTTATTTGCAGCAACTGTCTTGACGGTTCCTTTTTTCTTCCCGCCAGCCCGTGGGGAAGACTTCGGCACTGCTTTTTTCTTTCCAAATGCATTCGGCACCTGTGTTTCTATCATTTTCTTAATGTCTTCCAGTGAAATCACAGCAGCTTCTTCTGCAGTATATTTTGTACCATCCGTTTTCAGATCGAGTTTTAAGATCTTTTTACCAAACTTTATGACGGGTCCCCATCTTGCATTCTCCACCGAAATTTTTTCATCCGGCCATCGCTGAATAAAGCGGTTGGCTTCTTTTTTGATCTTCGCTTCGATCAGCTCATTCATTTCTTCCTGCTTCAGGTGGGCAAAATTGTAACGGCGGGGTACATTGATAAACATGCCATCCCATTTAATATATGGACCAAAACGACCCGTGCCCTTAGTTATGGGTTTGCCATCAAAGGTTCCCACCGGGGCATCGGCAATCTGCTTCTGTTTTATATACTGAATGGCTTTATCAAGATCAACGGTGCCCAGGTCGGTTCCCCTGGGAAGTGAAATAAATTCATCACCCCATTTTACATACGGGCCGAAGCGTCCCACATTCACAGAAACTTCTTTTTCTTCATATAAACCCATCGAACCCTGTGCGCCAAAGAGATTCATCGCTTCTTCAAACGTGATCGTTTCTATACTTTGACCGGTGGGTACTTTGGCGAAGCGGGGTTTTTCCGTATCATCTGCAACACCGATCTGGATCATGGCGCCATAACGTCCCATACGGGCTACAACCGGTTTGCCTGTATCAGGGTCTACGCCCAAAACCCTTTCACCTTTTACGCGTTCTGCATTTTCAATCGTATTGTCGACATCTTTTTTAAAGGGAATATAAAAATCATCGATCATCTGGTTCCATTTCATCTTGCCTTCCGCCACTTCATCAAATTCCTCTTCGATACGGGCGGTGAAACTGTAATCCATGATGTCGTCAAAATATTTGTTCAGGAAATCGGTGACCACCAGGCCCAGGTCCGAAGGAAATAACTTTGATTTTTCCGCACCGGTTGTTTCGCTGTCCAGCTTTTTACTGACTTCATTTCCTGTTAATGTATACACTCCGAAATAACGGATCACGCCCTCTTTATTTCTTTTCTCAACATAACCCCTTTTTAAAATGGTTGAAATGGTTGGCGCATAGGTGGAAGGACGGCCGATCCCCAATTCTTCCAGTTTTTTTACCAGCGACGCTTCTGTATAACGGGGCAGGGGACGACTGAACCTTTCCGTTGCTTTCATTTCTTTCAACGGCAATTGCTGGCTAACCGATAAAGCAGGTAATATTCCTTCACCGGACTCTTCTTCCGGTTCATCATCATCTTTGTCTTCCCGGTAAACTTTCAGGAATCCATCAAATTTCAATACTTCACCCGATGCAGTGAGTTCTTCCTTGCCTGCCTGTCCGGAAGGCAGGTTTGTTGATATTTCGATTTTAGCTGTTGTTTTTTCCAATTCAGCCTCAGCCATCTGGCAGGCCATGGTTCTTTTCCAGATCAGTTCATACAATCTGGCCCATTCTGCTTCGGCAATGCTCGTGTTGCTCATATACGTGGGCCTGATGGCTTCATGGGCTTCCTGTGCACTCTGGCTTTTATTCTTAAACTTCCGGAACTGGTGATATTCTTCCCCATACATTTTCTTAACCGTATTGGTAATATCAGCCAGCGCTGAGTTACTCAGGTTCAGGCTGTCTGTACGCATATACGTGATGTACCCGTTCTCATACAACCGCTGTGCTATCTGCATCGTTCGCGCAACTCCATATCCCAATTTTCTGGAAGCTTCCTGTTGAAGGGTGGACGTTGTGAATGGAGGAGCCGGAGAACGCTTGCCGGGTTTCACCTGTATATCCGTGACCGAATATTTTGCACCGATACAGCTTTTTAAAAATGATTCGGCATCTTCCGCTGTATTTTGTTTTTTCCCTTCTGCAGCAAATGTTACCATTTTTCCTGTACTATCTTTCGCAGTAAATAAGGCTTCTATTTTATAGGTACTGACCGGAACAAAAGCATTGATCTCCCTTTCCCTTTCTGCGATCAGTCTTACTGCCACACTCTGCACCCGGCCCGCACTCAGGTTGCTTCCCATGCTCATTTTGCGCCACAATATGGGACTTAACTGGAATCCGACGATCCTGTCAAGAATTCTCCGGGCCTGTTGTGCCATCACCAGGTTCATATCCAGTCTTCTTGGATTCTGAACGGCTTCCTGTATGGCTGTTTTGGTTATCTCATTAAAAACAATCCGCTTGGTGGTTTTGGGATTAAGTCCAAGCACTTCACACAGATGCCAACTGATGGCTTCGCCTTCCCGGTCCTCATCCGTTGCCAGCCATACTTCGTCACTTTTATCAGCCAGTTTTTTCAGATCCGCTACTACTTTTTGTTTTTCTGCGGGGATTATATAGGTGGGTTCAAATTTTTTTTCCACATCGATCCCCATTCCCGCTTTTTGCAGGTCACGGATATGGCCAAAGCAGCTTTTCACCTGGAATTCACTTCCCAGGATCTTTTCGATCGTTTTTGCTTTCGCAGGGCTCTCGACTATCAGTAAGTTTTTCGCCATAGGTATACAATATATTATATCACAAAACCGCTTCTCAGCGGCCGCAAGTTAGAGCAAGAATAATAAATTTTCCGGGAAACTTCTTTTCTATTAATTATTCAACCCTGGAATACAGAGGTTTAACGCAGGAAAATTGCGTTTTATTTTACCCATTGTTTAAACAAAATAGCCAGTTGCCCCGCCCATCTTTTATACTCTGCTGAAGAAGGGTGCAGGCCATCGGAGGTTAATAATGAATGATCATTGGCTGCTTCCCTTGTCCATGGTGTTATATTAATATAATGCAATTTGTATTGATCCGAAAGTTGTTTATTGGCCGCATTATACATATCAATTTCCTTCGCGATCTGTACCCGGTCTCTCCCTTCAGCGAAAGGCGTAACGCCCCAGTCGGGTATGGAAAGAACAACAACTCTTCCCGGCCTGTTCCCGACATAAGCAATGGCTTTCTTCAGCAGCTTTTCAAATCCGGGTTTATAATTTTCAACCGGGCGTCCGCGGTACTGGTCATTAACACCAATCAATAATGAAACAAAATCATAAGCAGGACGCAAAGGATCTTCCTGGATGGCCGCCAGAATCCCATCTTCCAGTTCATCGGTTGTCCAGCCGGTCCTGGCAATGATACGCGGTGGCTGAAAATCTATCGATTCATTTTTCATCATTGAAAAAACCTGGTTGGGAAAATTTTCATCCGGCGGCACCAATTCGCCGATTGTATACGAATCCCCTAATGCGAGGTAGTGATATGTATGAAGTTTCTGAACAGGCTGTGACATAAATAAAATTTTCTCCCGGCCGGTACAACCACCGGCAATTAAAAACAATATTACTACAATCCGTTTCATAAAAAATCAGTCACCATTTTCACCACTTTGCTGTCGCGGTAGATCCTTCGGTGACCCAATCCCTTCGTAATGACGAATTCGATATGCGGATGATTATCTGATTTGACTTTCAGTACATCACTGACCGGCGTGGTGTCGTCATCTTCATCATGAATCCACAGTATTTTTGCCCGGATATTATTCACAGCCCTCCGGATAGAATACCACCCGGGCCCGACTCCGCCTTTTTGAACGATCACCTTATCAAATTCTGTTCGTACCGAAGGATCCAATTTCAGAAATGTAAAAAAAGCATCGATGGCCGTTGTGGTTTCTGTAGCCGGTGCGAGTAATACCAGCCTGTAATCCCCGTATGAATGACTCAGGTGGGCAGGCGTTCCATGACTGAGCTCTTCCAGGGCAAGACAAACGGCCAAACCTCCGAATGAATGTGCCATAAAAGACTGAACCGGTCCATAAAGTTTATTGATCCCGAGGATCGTTCTCTTATAAAGCGGCGCATTGATCTGTCTGCCCCCGCTTCGACCATGTGCCGGTGCATCAAAGGCCAGGACTTCATAATTTTTTTGAATAAGCGGGTTGATATATTTGTCAAAGTTGACCACGGTTGATTCGAACCCGTGAAGAATAAGTACTTTTTTTCTTTCGGCCTGTCCTTCATGATTACCGGGACGATGATGATTCCACCGCCAACCCCGTACTATGATTCCTTCCATTTTAAATGACAGGTTTTCTGACAGTTCAAATATCTTGGGAAGTTTTCTTTTATTCCGGTGTTGTGGTGTGCAAAAAAGTTCAAATGCCTTTTCTGCTGCTTTCTTTTTTGAAAGAGAAGAAAGAAATTTGAATTTTGTCCTGATATAACTGCGCGTTAAACGTTGCGATAACTTCATACAACACAAAAATAGGGTGTACTTTTACAAAGAAGGTTTTCCGGGGATCACCTCAGGCGATGAATCACCTTCTTTAATAAATCTGCTTTTTTATGGATATAGTTATTATCGGGTCGGGAAATGTAGCAGCCGTATTGGGCAGAAAATTCAGGGCGGCCGGTCATCAAATTGTACAGGTTGCGGGCCGGAATGCTGCAGCAGCCAGTGCCCTGGCTTATGAATGGGATACGGTATCGACCAATTACCTCAGTGCCATCAACAGGAATGCGGAAGTTTAC
>CAZQGZ010000092.1:0-14074 GCA_964592935.1 uncultured Chitinophaga sp.
ATGATAAACTCCCAGATAAAATGGGTCCATTTTTTCCGGGGGCTGTGGGAATGGGAATGTATCTCCATAAATAATTTATTTCAAATGATATTCTTTTTTAATCAGGTCTATCAGTTCTCCGGCCAGCTGAAATTGTTTCTTAAGATTGTTTATATGTGCGAATGCAATAATAAGCCCGCTGCCGCCAATAATATTGATCAATTCATCCCATTTTTTGGGGTCGGGATCAATGACACGCAAGTACCGGATAGAATCTTCATTTATTTGCAGGGTTCTTCTGTATACTTCAGGCCACATGAATAATTTAAATGAAAGATCTCTTCCCTGGTTACGGTAAATGAGATATCGTTCCAGCGTGAGGTTTGTTTTTTCTATTTGATTCCAGTATTTCAGGATGCCATGGACTACATGGTTATTTCGGATGAGACGCATGGCACCTGAGTTTTTCAGCTGGGATGAAGTGCGGTCGGTGTTTATTAATGATAAGCGCTGTCCTGCCACTCTCATCATAAAAGAGAAATGATGCGGAAGCCGGTCTGCAATTTTGTTAGCGGTCAGAAATATCAGGGCAGAGTCAATGTACTTATTTGTTGAATCGGCTGAGATCATGGCTTTCCTTAATTCTGCCGTATCGGTCTGAAGGTCTTCCACCAGGGAGACCATATATTGTTTTTCACGACGGTGCTCCACAAAATGCTCCCGCTGGTTTTCGGCAAGAAAACCTGCAAAAACGGCCAAAAACAACATCAAAAACTCCCAGAGATAATGGGTCCATTTTTTACGCGGCGTATGGGTGTGGGCATGTACTTCCATATAAATTTATTTCAAATGATATTTTTCCGTGTAAAATTTTATCAGACTTACTGCCCTTCCCTGAAGCCGGATTATTAACCATTGCATGTACCCGCAGGCACCCCGGTACATCAGCACTTCATTAAAAAAACGGTTAAGTAAATCTTTGTCTTTTGTAACCACTTCCAGTTTTTCAGGCGGTACAAATAATTGATTCCCCAAACCAAAAGTTGTATCTATTGTTTCTGTAAAAGCAATAACAGCGTTACGGGTATTTCTGACCTGGATTGCTTTTTCCTGCATAGAGGTACTCTCTGCTTTTAACACAGAGCGCAAAAAAGCATCGTACCGGATAATGCTATCCGCATCTTGTTCTTCCAGCAGCCGGAGCCCCCCGGCATTTTTCAGCTGCTCCAGCGTTCTGTCAGTATAAATCAAATCAGGAAAACCATTTGTCGCATCAAAAATATTTTTCAGACAAGCCGACGGACCTGGCGTATGGATAATTGAATCATAGCATGAATACAGGGAAACCAGTTTGGACTCCAACTTCTGGTAGTTACTTAAAGTACGGGAGAATCTTGCCGTATCAATTTTCAGATCTTCCACAAAAGATTTTATGTACTGTTTCCCCCTTTTATGTTCAATAATATGTTCCCGTTTGTTTTCTACAAAAAAACCGGCAGTTACTGCGAGGAACAACATGAAAAACTCCCAGAAATAATGGGTCCATTTTTTCCTTGGGGTGTGAGTGTGGGCATGAACTTCCATATTAGCGGAAAATTATTTTTTTAACTGGTGATATAAAAAAGCACAGAGAAACCCCACGGCGATATAAAGGATAAACCTCAGCAGCCTGCCCTTCCAGGCTGATTTGTTGTTTGACTCAGGCATACTAAAACTATAAGTATAAAATTTATTTTACTTCATTTGATTTCAAAACCCTCAGCAAATTGCCCCCTAAAATTTTCCGGATATCTTTTTTGCTGTATCCTCTTTTGACCAGCCCTTCGGTGATCTTTGGAAAATCCTGCACGCCATCCAATCCCTGCGGCGATGAATTGATGCCGTCAAAATCGCTACCGAGGCCGACATGATTTATCCCAACCAGTTTTACAATATAATCAAGATGGTCGAGTAAAAGGGATAATGGCGGCCGCAGGCCTTTCACTTCATCCGGGTATTTTTCAAAAAGATAGAATTCCCGGAAATAAGGTTCGGGGTTTATTTTTTTCAATGAATCCGTTTCTGCCTTATGTTTTTCGGTAAACGCATCACTTCTTGCTTCAAAAGTTGAATCGAGGAAACCGCTGTAAAAATTAAGATGGATAACACCACCATTTTTTGCTACAGCCATTATCTGGTCATCCTTTAAGTTTCTCCGGTTGGGACAAAGCGCATATACGCAACTGTGAGAAACCAGGACCGGTTTTGTTGTGCTGGCGATCACATCCCGGAATGTTTGTTCGCCAACATGACTTAAATCGACAAGCATTCCCAAATCATTCATATGCTTCACAACTTGTTTCCCAAACGCTGTCAGCCCCTTCTTTCTTTGAGGTTCTGAAACCCCTCCCTCGGAGGGGCTTGGGGAGGCTTCAAAGGCCGCCGAGGTTGCCCATTCCGTGCTGTTATTCCATGTCAGCGTCATATACCTTGCGCCTCTTTTATATAATGCTTCTAATTTATTCAGGTCATTCTCCATCATATGACCTCCTTCCACACCAAATAAAACAGCCAGTTTATTTTTTTTGGAGATTTTAATGATATCATCAGCCGTGAAGGCCTGTGCCATTTTACCCGGGTTGCGGCTGGTCCATGCCATCACTGTATCCATCTGCCGGTTAGCCATGGCATAAGGATTCTTTTCCTGTCCGTCACACCAGATAGAAAAAAATTGTGCATCCACGCCGCCCTCTTTCATCCGTTTCAGATCAGAATGTGTTTTTCCTTTTAACGTCTGATCAAAACGGAAACCTTTAGCAAGAGCTGTTTCAGGAATATCATTATGGGTATCAATTAAAATGGATTTGAAATGAATTTTTTTTGACCGTTGTGCTGCAACTGTAAATGAAATAAATAATAAAAGCGCAACAAAAAAGAAGCGGCAATTAGGCATGGTTATTTTATTTTCATAAATTCATAAGGAGTAAATTCCACAAAGTCGGCCACTTTTACCGTTAACGATTTTACTTTTTTGTTTGCAACAGTAAACTCCAGGTTTTTCATGCCATACAAAGGATCGCTGTACGTGCAGAAAAAACGGTTGCCGCCCAGGGGTTCCATCGTCCCGTATCTTCCTTTATGATGTTCAAACCGCATGATCAGCTTGCCGTCTTCGGTTTTAATATTCATTTTTCCATACACGCTATGCATGTATTCTCCCGCGTAAGAAGTTAATGGCAGTGCTGGTTTTGGATTCATGGCAATGCTGTCACGGATGGCTTTATATTGTTTTTCTTTTTTCTTTTCATCGGCCTGCTGGAAACCGAGATATACTTTACTGTAATTACGATAGGGCAAACCGAGGTAAGCATCTTCAATCTCATTGCGCAGGGCCTCATAAAAACCATTGGCATCCGTGTTGGTCAGCACAATGATTCCCAGTTTTTCTTCAGGTACCAGGCAAACACTGGTCACAAAACCATTGACCCCGCCGGTATGCGCCACGATCTTCCGGCCGGCATATTCTTCGAGGAACCAGCCCAGCCCGTATAAACTGAAATGTGATTTGTTGAACATATGACCCCCGTTTCCCAATATGGATTGCGGCGTCCTCGTTTCTGCAATCGCTGTTGACGGAATGATCTCTTTGTCATCCAGCCTGCCGTTGTTTAATTGCATCATCACCCATTTGCTCATGTCGTTTACTGAAGATGAAATGCTGCCGGCAGGGGCCAGGTTATCAATATTGCCATAGGGAATTTTTTTCAGCTCACCCATCACTACTGTATGTGCCGCGCATTTATTGGCGGCTGTTTTTATGTCTTTGGATAAAGCAAGGGTATTATTCATCCCCAGCGGTTTGAAAATTCTTTCTGTTACAAAATCCGCCCAGCTTTTACCCGTTACTTTCGGAATGATCTCTCCCGCTGTCATGAAAGCGCTGTTGGTATAACCCCATTTGCTGCGAAAACCATAGAGCGGTTTTAACCTGCTCATTTTGTCTCTTACTTCGGCGGTCGTAAGGTCCGAATCAAAATACATGAAATCACCCTGGAAGGTTTCAAAGCCAAGACGGTGACATAAGAGGTCTCTTATAGTAGCTTCTTTGGCCACCCAGGGATCATATAATTTAAAATCGGGCAGCCACTTCTGCACCTGATCATCCAGGGATAATTTTCCTGCCTTGCCGGCAGGCAGGTTTTCTGATGCCAGCAATGCAAGCGCTGTCGCGGTGAATGCTTTGCTGTTACTGCCGATCATGAACAAGGTGTTCTCATCCACGTTATCATTTGTTCCCGTTTCTTTTACACCATATCCTTTCATCACCACTACTTTTCCGTTTTTTATGATGCATACGGACACACCCGGGATCTTCCAGTCGGTTAAAGCCCTGTTCACATAATGATCAAGGCTGTCTTTTACAAAGGAGGGGATCGTGTCGTTCTGTGCAAAAGTTTTTTGCGATAAAGCAACGAAGAGAAGCAGGAAAATCTTTTTCATATTTTTTTATTAATAACAGAAGTGTGTTTTTTCTTTATACGTCTTCCCATCCATGTGATGGCTATTGGAATAAGCACGGGAACATATACGGCATACATAACGCCTGCGAAATAAGCAATCGGCAGCATCAGGAAAAAAATAAATGGAACCACCAGCGACCTGGCTTTGGCCTGGGCCGCTACCATTTTGTCAACAGGCGGATCGGCCAGCTTGTGTTTCGGATTGCAGATGCGGATCCACATGAAATAATTCATCAAACCCATGCAGCAGAAATTCAATACATAAAAGGTCATGGGGGTTTTCAACTGCTTTGTAAATAATTCCACCCCAGAATACTCTCCGTAAAAACCGGTGCTGAAAGGCATCAGTGCCACGAAGAACAGGAAAAAAAGATTCAGCCACAGCAGCTTGTTGTCAAAACTGGTGACAAAACCAAACATACGATGATGCACGGTCCAGTAAAGGCCGATCATCATAAAACTCATGATAAAACCGATAAACTTGGGAACCAGGTGACCCAATGATGCCATTAATTTTTTATCAGAAACATCTTCGTGTATTTCGGGAATTTTTATCTCGATCACCAGCAGGGTAATGGCAATGGCGAAAACAGCGTCGCTGAAAAGGATCAGTCTCTCCAGTTGAAATTCCTTCCGGAGTTCATTATGCAATTGATTACCCATAAGCAGGAATTATGACCGGTAATTTACCGTTCTTTTTTTATTTACGGGCAAGTAATACCAGGGGATTTTATTCCGGTTCCTCTTCCTTCAGCATCACTTCCGGGGGCAATCCTTTTTTGTAGCGATACAGGGCCGTTTTGATATATTGCTGAAATTCATAATCGCCGGACAATTTGGTAAAAAGATAGGAGGGGCGGAAAACCCTTATGAAACTGTCCAGTTCATTACCATCGAGCAGGGTGAGCCGGCGGACCAGTGCTTTATTGAAACGATGATCAACAAAACTTTCCTGTTCCTGCAGCAATAATCTTTTTTGAAAAGCAGCCATGCTCCGGTTTCTCCGGAAACGGAACATATTGATGATCTCATTCAGGTCAAAACCGGCACCCACGCCGAATTGCGGGGTCACTACTTTGAGTTTAGGCTTCTGGTAATTAAAGATCTTTGCATAATCCAACCGGTTTTGAATGGAATCCAGTTTATAGTTCTTCGGTCTTATTCTCACCTCCTTCATCAGCGGCACATTCACCTGGATCGCAATGTCGAACTCAAAAGGGTTGACAATTTTCAGTACCGGGAATTTTTTGGTGGGTTTATTCAGGTAGCTGAACCAGATGGAATCTTTTTCTTCCACTTCAATTTCATAATGCCCGTCTGCATTGGTCATGGTGCCTCTCCCGGATGTGCTTAAAACACTTACCGCCTCCATCGGGTAATTGCGGCTGCTGTCATACACCGTTCCCATGATTTTATATTGCTGTGCCCGCAAAGGATTGGCAAAGAGAAAAAAGAAGCCGGCAATTAAGGTTATTATGTAGAAATGGAGCCGCTGCAAAATGTTTAATTGGCAGCAAGTAACGAAAGAAAATGTAAAAGGGATGATAAAGTCGGAGGTCGGAAGTCAGAAGTCAGCAGAATCTTAATGATTCAGCGGTCTTACCTCTGACATCAGATATCAGCGGTAAGTATCTTCTCAATCACTTGGGGATAATGTTCATGTTCCAATGCATGAATACGCATCGCCAGCGATCCGGCCGTATCATTCTCCCGTACAGGGCATTTGGCCTGGAAAATAATTTTTCCGTGATCATACAATTCATCGACATAATGAATGGTAATACCGCTTTCTTTTTCTTTTGCAGCAATCACGGCTTCATGCACCGCCTGCCCATACATTCCTTTTCCGCCATATTTGGGCAAGAGAGCCGGGTGAATATTGACGATCTTACCGGGAAAGGCCTTTATCAGAGAATCTGGTACTTTCCAGAGAAATCCTGCCAGCACAATAAGATCAATCTTCTTTTCTTTCAACTCCTTTATATATGCGTCGCCGCGGAGGAATTTTTCTTTTTCTATAATAAGCGCCGGGATATTTTCTTTTTCTGCAATTTTTAAAACACCTGCCTGTGGATTGTTGCAAACGATCAGGGTTATTTTAATAGCAGGGTGCCGGCGGAATTGATCAATGATCTTTTGTGTATTCGAGCCGGCTCCCGAGGCAAAAATGCAAATTTTTTTCACCCGGCAAATATAGAACCTGCTAAGGGGTTCAGGGAAGAAAATAAACCCATCCGGAATTTTGGCTGCTTCTGCATGATCACATGGCTATGATGTGCTTTTTTTCCGGGATATCTTTACAATCTACTTCGTAGCATACCACTTTAGACCCGAACAAAAGACATACCTGACAAGTTATCGTGGTGCCTCCTGATGCTGCAGACCTATATTCCACTTCGATCCTTTTGCCAGCGTTATCGATAGCATACATATCGTCCATCTTACCATTCTTGTAAGTTGCAAACAATTTGAACTTCCCGGTCTCATTATGTATAACAACCGGGCTGGCTGAATTTATGTTCTTTTTGATTTTTGCACTGATATTTACTGTTTCTGATTGTGCAGTCGCATTAGAGGCGGAAAAAAGAAGGAAGGTAAAAACCAGTGGTATTATAAAAAAGATCTTTTGTGTACTTCGCAGGTTGAAATGACAGGTAGTTGAGTTCATAACTTTTTTTTTAGAGTTTAAAAATTAAAGACTGAACTAAAGTAAATGTCAAAAAGTGCCGTGGGAATACCTCAATGAGGTATTTTGGATGAAATTGCGGGAATCTGCGGGATTATTTTTTCTTTTCAGCTTTAACCAGGCCCATTCGGGCTCCGATCTTCCGGATATATTTTAGAAAAAAAGGAAGCTGACCCAATGGGATACTTATAACCAATACCGCCAGCGGCCAGATAATGGTGATGAGCAAGATGTAAACCACTGTCCATAACCAATCTTGCTGTACTGCCAGGGCATTCATTATTTTTTTTCCTGCAAAACCGGTGAGGCTGCCACCTATGGCAAATGTGGCAATGATCAATGCCAGCTGAAGGCCGCCAACTTTCCATTTTTTTTGTAAACGATCAAACATGTGCCGCAAAAGTGAGGAAAATCATTCAACGATGCGGGTTAAATTGAGTCAATGGTTCAATTATTATTAGGTTGACGAATTTATGACAAACGGGTTTGCGGGGTTTCTAAAAACGCTGCCAAATCCCCTGGAATGCAGTCTGGGAGCGGGTTAAAAAATTTTTTGACCGCTTGTCGTTTTGTTAAGTTCCTGACTTATTTTTGCGCCGGACTAACTGTTTTTATCCACATTTTTCAGTATCAATTGCGTCTATGATTCCTAGTAAACTCACCGGCCAAAGACTGACAATAATTTTTTTCTTCCTCTTCATTTTTTCCATAGTTAATGTCTCGGCGCAGGATGGCAAGGCCCTCTATTTCAGCAAATGTGCCAGTTGCCACATTTTGGGTAAAGACGCGACCGGGCCCAACCTGGTGGGGGTTGAAGATCGCTGGGGCGGTAATATCGACCAGATAAAAGTTTGGATACACGACTGGTCGAAAGCCATTGCTGCCGGTTACCCGAGAGCCGTTGAAGTGCAGATGTTTGATGGCAATAAAGGAAGTTCAATGACGCAGTTTGGAAGCGGCATTAGCGATGCGGAGATTGATGCCATCTTAAAATACATTAGGGAATGGAAACCTGTTGTTGCAGAAACAACAGAAACCGGCACTTCCAAAAGCAGCAATCAAAACGCTGTCATCTTCGGGGTGATCTCTTTAATACTGGCCATTATTGCTTTGATATTAATGCAGGTGAACAGCAACCTGAAAAAAATGAGTGATGATGCGGAAGGTATCGTGCGGCCCGACAATGTTCCTTTTTATAAGAATAAAGTTTATATCGCAATGATCACGATCCTCCTTTTCGTGGTGGGAGGATATTATGTAACCAAGGGCGCTATCGGGTTGGGCCGCCAGAAAGGATACCAGCCTGTTCAGCCTATTTATTATTCTCACAAAGTGCATGCAGGTATCAACCAGGTGAACTGCCTGTATTGTCATGGCTCAGCCTGGGAAAGCAAAACGGCCGGAGTGCCTTCCGTGAATATTTGTATGAATTGCCATAAAGCAATCGATAAATATAGCAAGGGGCCGAAATTGTATAATGAAAACGGCGATGAAATAAACGGAACCGCGGAGATCGAAAAATTATATAAGGCAGCAGCCTTTGATCCTAAAAATCCGTCGAAATGGGATCCTTCAAAAGCAAAACCGATCGAATGGGTTAAGATCCACAACCTGCCCGACCATGTTTATTTCAACCATTCACAGCATATCAGGGCCGGGAAAGTACAATGCCAGACCTGCCATGGTGAGATCACCGCGATGGATGAAGTAAAGCAGGTATCAGAATTAAGCATGGGCTGGTGCGTGAATTGTCACCGCCAGACCAAGGTTGACTTTGATTACAGTGAGGGCAAAGGCAATAAGTTTTACAGCATTTATGAAAAATTCCATAATGATATCAAGGCAGGGAAAATGGATAGTGTGACCGTAAAAGATATTGGCGGCCTGGAATGCCAGAAATGTCATTATTAAAGCAAATATGAAAATTAGAAAGTGTGAAAATGTGAAAATATACGCTCCTGATCAGGGTTTTAAATTTCCACATTTTCACAATTCCACATCTTCACATTATAAAAATTATGAGTAACAAGTATTGGCAAAGTTTCGGCGAAGTGAATGACCCGGAGAATTTTAAGGACCGGTCACTCGATGAATTCCGGGAAGAACTGCCTTTTGAAGGCTTTGATGACAAAGGACTGATCGATGCCAAAGCACCCCGCCGTGATTTTTTAAAATATCTTGGTTTCAGCACCGCGGCTGCTACACTGGCTGCCAGTTGCAAAATCCCCGTGAGGAACGTGATTCCCTATGCCAACAAACCCGAGAACCTGGTTCCGGGAGAGGCAAAATATTATGCGACCACTTATGTGCAGGAAGGGGATGTGATCCCGGTGGTGGCAAAAGTAAGAGATGGTCGTCCCATCAAGATCGATGAAAATAAATTAGAAGGAAGCTCATATGCTTCCGGTGGTACATCAGCAAGGGCCCAGGCTTCGGTGCTTGACCTCTATGATATGTACCGCCTGAAATTTCCGCAGCACCGGGTGGTTAAAGGCACCGAATCAAAATTCGAGGAGATTCCGGGATTTGACCAGGTTGATAAAATGGTTGGAGATGCCATGAAAGCTGCCGGTGGCTCGGTGGTGTTGCTTACATCCACGATTGTTTCACCAACGACCAAAGAGATCATTTCAAAATTTCCCAACTTAAAGCATGTGCAATACGACGCTGTTTCCTACAGCGGTATGCTGATGGCCAATGAGGCCAGTGGTTTCGGGAGAAAACTTCCTTCCTATCATTTTGACGCAGCCCGGATCATTGTAAGCCTCGGCGCCGATTTTCTCGGCACCTGGCTCAGCCCGGTTGAATTCGCGAGAGCGTATTCTTCAGGAAGAAAGATCGATGAGAAGAATCCTTCCATGAGCAGGCACTATCATTTCGAAAGTCACCTGAGCATGACCGGTAGTAATGCGGACGAACGGTTTACGCATCGTCCTTCTGAGACCGGGGCCGTGGCGCTTGACTTATTGAATGCCGTTAACGGTACAGAGGGAACCACAACCATCAGCGATGCAAAACTGGAAGCGGCCATTAAAAAAGCAGCTGCTGAATTAAAGGCACATACTGGCGAAGCGCTGGTGGTTTGCGGAAGCAACGATAAAAATATCCAGGTCATTGTAAACGCGATCAACAATGCGATCGGGGCATATGGAAAAACGATCGATTGGGGAACAACGGTAAATTACCGCCAGGGAGTGGATAGCGGTCCCGGCAGTATGGAAGAATTGGTAACGGAAATGGAAGCCGGGAATGTAGGCACACTGATGATCTATGGAGCCAACCCGGTGTACACGTATTATAATGCTGATAAATTCAAAGCTGCATTGAAGAAAGTGAAAGTCACGGTTTCCTTCAATGAAAAAATGGATGAGACAACTGAATTGTGTGAATACCTGGTTCCGACTCATCATTACCTGGAAAGCTGGGGTGATGCCGAACCCAAAAGCGGCGTGATCAGTTTCATGCAGCCCACCATTTATCCTTTATTCAAAACCCGTTACTATCAAACATCTTTATTAAGATGGAGCCTGCCCGCCGGACAGGAAGGCGGTGTTACTGCTGACTATGAAGATTATTTTAAAACATACTGGTCCGCTAAGCTGGGTGCAGATCATGACCGGGCTATACGGGATGGAATAAAAGAAGAAACAACCGCTGCCCCTTCGGCCGGTGCATATAATAATGGTGCAGTTGCAGCAGCTTCAGATGCGATCACTGCTTATAAAAAAGGAAGCGGCGCCGAACTGGTACTTTATCAAAAAGTTTCGATCGGTACGGGTTCGCAGGCAGGCAATCCCTGGTTGCAGGAATTACCGGATCCGGTTTCCAAAGCCACCTGGGATAATTATGTTTTGATCTCCGTGCCGAGGGCCAAAGAATTGGGCATTAAACTGGATAACGACTATGAATACTATCCCGAAAAGCCACTGATTGAATTGACGATCGGGAAAAATAAACTGGTATTACCTGCTCTTGTTATCCCCGGAATGAATGCGGATACCATTGCCATTGCGGTTGGTTATGGAAGAAATGAAGGGATGGGAGTATCTGCGGCAGGCGTTGGCAAGAATGTATATTCCTATACATCTTTTAACGGAACCACGGTTGATTATCATGTAACCGGTGTTACTACCACCAATCTGCATAAGGAATACAAACTGGCACAAACACAAAAACATAATTCATACGAAGGCCGTTTCGAAGTGGTAAGGGAAACAACATTGGCCACTTTTAAAAAAGAACCCGGTGTTATTCCTGAATACCGGAAGGAACTGGAAGAAGAATATTACGCAAAGTCAAATGAAGATTTCCGCAAAAATGCTACACTGTACCCCGATCCGGATACAAGAAGCCATGAGATCAAATGGGGCATGAGCATTGACATGAACAGTTGCACTGGCTGTAACGCCTGTGTGGTGTCGTGCCATGCAGAGAATAATGTTCCGGTAGTGGGTAAAAGAGAAGTTCTTCGTTATCATGATATGCACTGGCTGCGCATCGACCGGTATTTTATTTCGGATGAAAAGAATCCGGATAACCTGAAGGGAGTTGTATTTCAACCGATGCTTTGCCAGCATTGCGATAATGCGCCCTGTGAAAATGTTTGTCCTGTTGCAGCCACCAATCACAGCACGGAAGGGATCAACCAGATGGCATATAACCGTTGCATCGGTACACGATATTGCGCACAAAACTGCCCGTATAAAGTACGCCGTTTCAACTGGGCCGATTATACCGGTGCGGACAGTTTCCCGAATAACCGGGATCAGCAACTGATCGGAAAACTGGATAGCGTGGTTGAACAGATGAATGATGACCTCACGAGAATGGTATTGAATCCGGATGTAACTGTCCGTAGCCGCGGTGTCATGGAAAAATGTACGTTCTGCGTGCAAAAATTGCAGGCAGCGAAACTGGACGCCAAAAAAGAAAACCGCATGCTGAAAGGCGATGAGGTGAAAACAGCCTGCCAGACAGCCTGCCCCACCAATGCGATCGTATTCGGCAATGCCCATGATAAAGAAAGCACCGTGAATAAAGTAAGGGAAGCAAATAAACAGCGCAGTTTTTATGTGCTGGAGCACCTGCACGTGCTGCCCAATGTATCATACCTGGCCAAAGTGAGAAATACCGATGAGGTGATAGAAAGCAGGCATCATGAAGCAAAGGAAACCGGGGGAACGATGCCGGCAGCGACAAAACCGGAGGAAGGACATTAAAAATCAGAAAAAAGGAATTAGAAATAAGAAATAAAAAAGGGGCTTCGTAGGATGTAATGGATTAATGGATGGATTTACTTGTTAGGAAGGAGAAATAAGAAAATGATGGAAGATTTCTTTTGGAATTTTGATTGCCCCGCAGGGGTTCAACAATTGATGACCACAGAACAGAAAGTTGACAAACAAAATAAAAAGCTAACGGCTAACGGCTAATAGCTAAAAGCTAAACGAATATGGCATTACTCAGATACGAATCACAGGTAAGACCACCGCTGGTTGAAGGCGAAAAGGATTATCACCAGGTAACCGAAGATATATGCCGTCCTGTTGAAGCCCGGCCAACCCGTGCCTGGTGGATTGGATTTTTAATATCCGTTGCTTTCCTGGTATTCGGTATTATTTCAGTTACGGTAGAGGTAATTTATGGTACGGGGCAGTGGAACCTGAACAGAACCGTTGGCTGGGGATGGGATATTACCAACTTCGTTTGGTGGATCGGTATCGGTCATGCCGGAACCCTTATTTCTGCTATCTTATTATTATTCCGCCAGGGCTGGAGAACCGGTGTGAACCGTGCAGCCGAAGCCATGACCATCTTTGCGGTTATGTGTGCCGGCCAGTTTCCGATCTGGCATATGGGACGTGTATGGAACGCATTCTTTGTTCTTCCTTATCCCAACACAAGAGGGCCGCTCTGGGTAAACTTCAACTCGCCATTACTCTGGGACGTATTTGCGATATCAACATATTTCACCGTATCATTATTATTCTGGTACAGCGGTTTGATTCCTGACCTTGCCACGCTACGCGACCGTGCCAAAAAGAAATGGAGAAAAGTGTTTTATGGAGTGGCTGCATTTGGCTGGACCGGAAGCACCAAACACTGGCAAAGACACGAAGCGCTTGCATTGGTGCTGGCCGGTTTAAGTACACCACTGGTATTATCTGTTCACACAATCGTATCCTTCGACTTCGCTACCTCGGTTGTTCCGGGCTGGCATACCACGATCTTTCCGCCCTATTTCGTTGCCGGTGCCATCTTTTCCGGGTTTGCCATGGTGCAAACGTTGCTGGTGGTTACGCGAAAAGTGCTGGCGCTTGAAGAATATATAACGCTTGAACATATTGAAGCGATGAATAAGGTCATTGTGCTGACAGGTTCCATTGTCGGTATTGCCTACCTCACGGAATTGTTCATGGCCTGGTATTCTCATTCATCCTATGAGTGGTATGCATTCAAGGAAAACCGGTTGAACCTGTTAAGCCCGTATGGATGGAGTTACTGGATCATGATGGGATGTAATGTATTGTCGCCGCAGATTTTCTGGTTCAAAAAGATGAGAAGAAATCTCATGCTTACTTTCTTCATGTCGATCCTGATCAATATCGGTATGTGGTTCGAACGATTTGTGATCATCGTGACTTCCGTGTACAGGGATTATTTACCGGCTGCCTGGAGTACCTATTACCGGCCCACTATCTGGGAAGTTGGATTTTACATGGGAACATTCGGGTTGTTCTTCACCTGTTATTTCCTGTTTTCCAAATTCTTCCCGGTCATTGCGCTGGCAGAGATCAAACATATTTTGAAACGAAGTGGTGAAAATTATAAAGGGAAAATGGATGAACTGGAACACGAGAGCGCCGATGAGTTTTCGGAGAAACATGGACATGATCACGGAGCGTAGAGA
>CAZQGZ010000093.1:0-1650 GCA_964592935.1 uncultured Chitinophaga sp.
GGTAAGATAACCATGTTTTTCCTTTTCGATAGAATTACTCCCCCTCTACTATATGTACTTTCTTTCCCCAGCCCCTTTGTTTTGCGCCGTCCATCTTTACAATCTTTGGCGTGAATTTGCCCACGACATCCACCAATGCCTTCTGTGAATGCATCACCATTTCAATATCCTTGTATGCAAAGGGCGATTCATCCAATCCGCCACCCAGCAATTTTACACCGAACTTTTTCAATTCGTCTTTGAATTGCTTATCGGTTACCGATGCGATGGCCCTGGTCCGGCTCATCTTTCTACCGGCTCCGTGAGCTGCTGAATGAAGAGCGGCTGTTTCACCTTTCCCTTTTACAATAAAGCCATCGGCAGTCATCGAACCCGGTATGATCCCTAATACATTTTTACCCGCGGGAGTGGCTCCTTTCCGGTGAACGATCACTTCCCTGCCTTCATATTGTTCTTTCCAGGCAAAGTTGTGATGATTCTCCACCCTTTTCACAGGCTTTCTTCCCAGTTGCTTCGCGATCTTTTCATGAATGATATGATGACAGGCGGATGCATAATCACCGGCAAGATTCATTGCGAGCCAGTATTCCATTCCTTCTTCTTCATCCAATGTTAACCAGGCAAGATTCTTTGCATCATGAGGCAGACGTCTCCTGCTGATGGCGATCTTTGTATAATGATTGGCAATATTGGCGCCCAATGCCCTTGAACCGGAATGTGACAATAATCCCAGGTAGCTTCCCGCTTCCACACCCAGCACTTCATCTTTCTCCCCGATCTCCACAACACCAAACTCCACGAAATGATTACCCGAACCGGATGTTCCCAATTGCTTCCAGGCACGGCCATGCAGGTTTTTCAATAAAGGCAAATGAAAAAACAATTCATTCTCCATCACTTCATGGTCTTCTGCATGATCAAACTGCTGCCCGCTTCCGAACAATGTGGCTTCATGAATCTCTCTTGCAAAAAATGATTCCTTCTGCGTTAACTCTTCCGGATCGATATCAAAAATGCTCAGGCACATGCGGCAACCGATGTCAACGCCTACCCCATAAGGTATCACGGCATTCTCCGTTGCCAGTACGCCCCCTATCGGTAACCCATAACCGCTGTGTGCATCGGGCATTAAGGCGCCGGCAACACTGACCGGCAGTTTAGCGGCCTGGTACATCTGGTGCATGGCGCCTTCCTCAATGTGCTCCTGCCCGAATACATTGAATGAAACACCCGTGTTATTCAAAGAAATTTCCGCCCCGCCTTTTAAAGGCTTTGGCAATAATTGTTCTGCGATCAATGCCAGCACGGTGTCATGCATATATTCTGCCGGGCTCATCCGTACTTTTTGTAAAATCTCCATCACTTCTTCCTTTGAATGATGCTTATAATTTTTTTGCATCACATTCATAGCGATACTTATCACCGGTCCTTCCGGGAACCCGATGGCACGTAATTCTTTTCCTGATAATTTTAATTTGTTCATCTTTATTTTGTTTTGAAACACGGAGACACGAAGGCACAGAGTCACGGAGCTATCATTTTCTTTCTTTGTGTCTCCGTGCCTTCTTGTCTTGGTGTTTCATTTTTTTTGCCTCTATAATATCCGGGGTAACAAGCAATAAAAGACATGCTGCTCTACCATTGAGCTAC
>CAZQGZ010000093.1:1750-6098 GCA_964592935.1 uncultured Chitinophaga sp.
TATAATATCCGGGGTAACAAGCAATAAAAGACATGCTGCTCTACCATTGAGCTACAGGCCCATGTTTTTCTATTATGTGGACCCGGCGGGATTCGAACCCGCGACCTGCCGATTAAGAGTCGAAGTAACTTTTATTTACGACACCCGGAAAAATATACAGGGTTACAAACCGAAGAGGAACTTTTTTTCTTTGCCTGCCATTCGGCCACCCCGATTTCATCGGGCGCAGGATTCGAACCTGCATGGAAGAAGTAGACGAAGTAATCCTTTTCTACGACACCTGTAATGATATCAACAGCGGTAACAGCCAAAAAGGGTCTTTTGTTTGACAGACGAAGTATCCCTGTTTTACGACACGCTGATTTTTACCTTAAGCTACATTAAAAATATTTTCAACACTGAGGCACGGAGTAACAGAGTTTCACCGAGAAATACAAATTGTTTATCAAAACTCTGTGTGACTCTGTATCTCTGTGTTGAAACAGCATCATTCAAAAAATTTATTGAAGGTAAAAAGCGGGCAACGACTGTTTTTCTGAGCCACCCCGATTTCATCGGGGGCAGGAATCGAACCTGCGGCCTTCCCGATTTGAACGGGACGCTCTACCGAAGTAACGTTGTACTACGACACTTCAATAAATAAGATATGAAAGGGCAACAAACAACAAGAGTCGCATCCTCAAAACTGAATTTAGTTTGAGAAAGTTGGATTCGAACCAATTTTGCCAACGAAGTATCTCTTGTTTACGACACCTTTCAATAATTTCAGGAGTAACAGGCGAGTTGAGAGACGGGCCGCTGTCAAGCCGGGGATTTGCACCCCTCCCCGGATTTCTCCGGGGCCCTGGCCCTGGTTGGTTGACGAAGTATCTCATCTCTACGACATCCTGAGCCCCTCCAGAGGCTGTCCCAAAATTCGATATTTCGCGCTAAGACGTTTAGGCGCAAAAAAACATACTGAAAATCAATCATTGCGACTTTGCCTTTTTACGTGAAAACTTTTTTATGCAACTTTTGAGACAGCCTCTTATATTTTTTAAGTTGAAAGAGGTTTAAAATATTTTTCTCAAAGAACTTTTGAAAAGCAGCCCCGGCTTTTCACCGGGAACTGCTTTTTTTATAAGGTGATCTCATTGATCATCTTTACCGCATTACTACCATCTTCTATTGCCTTCAGTACAGCAAAGATCTTATCGCTCCATCCTGCGATGAGGAACACATCATTTCGCTGCACATTCAATGGAACGGTACCATAACCGGCCAGGTCAAACAGGTACAATTTTGCACCCGGCGCCATTTTTTTATACTGCTTCCACAGGTTGGCGATATTCTCTTTACCTGAATTGCTGTTCCATAACTGGCAATCGGTAAAGATCATGATCTTGTCCACCACTTTACTCTTGTTCAGCAAATCCTGCACAACGAGATAGCCATTCGTACTGTAGCCCACTTCTCCTTCCCTCCGATGGTACTCATCCACATTGCTCAAGATATTTTTCTTCGGTACGCTGATCACTTTCCAGGTATCGCCAAACATACCGGTGATCACATTTTCACAACGGTGCTGCAACAGCATGGCCAGCATTAAACCGATATCATAGTTCTGCACTGAACTCTTTGCACTGATGGGCCGCTGCATACTGCCGCTTACATCAGCAGCTATCACCACACTGGTATCCTCATCATAACCGGCAATATTGACTGCGCTTTGCAATACAGCTTCTTCCAATGCATCCAGTACTTTGCCCACCCGGCCATTGCTCAGTTGTTTCAGTTCACGGTATGCGCTCAGGTAACGGAACGGCAATTGCCGGCTGTTCGCTACTGCTTTCGGATCCACCAGGTAGTCGCACACTTTTTTTAACGCTACTGCACTTACATCCGCTTCAAGGATATTGCGCAGGTTACGCATCGTTGCCATATAACCCATTTTGTTGCTGTTGATCAGCTCTTCCCATTTGTTACGGAAAGCTTTCTCCCGCTCTTTTGGTGAATCAAACTTTTTCTGACCCAGCAGACTCAATTCCGTTTCCCAGGTATAAGGCACAGCCAGTTCATCCTTCACAATCTTATCAAACAATGCCTGTTGTGATTTATCCTTCGCTTTCGGGTGAACCAGGAACAAGGCATCTTTCAGCTTCACGGCCGTATCCCGGTTATATTTCGCAAACTGGTATTCATCAAAACTGTTGAATGCTTCAGCCAGTCCCTTTTGCAATTGCTTGCTCAGTTTATTCAGCTTTTTTACTTCTTTTCGTTCATTGGCCAACGCATAATAAGCCAGCAATTCCGTGATCTCATCTGCCCGCTGAACCACTCTTGCAGCCAGTTTGCCAACAATACTCTTACCGCTTTGCTGTTTGGCCAGCTCCACTGTCAACACAAGTGGTACACTGCGCAGGTACATCTGTTCCCGGGCATATACGGCCAGTTTTGCAATAAACTCCGCATCATTCTTTGCGATCAGTTCACGAATGCGCTGTAACTTATCATCAGCTTTTTCATAGAACTGGTCACTCAGCCCGGCCGTGGCAACCGCAGTATATAACTCCAGTTGAGGGGTTAATACAAAGGATTTTTCTCCTTCATAGTTCACGGTCTGTTTTGCCTTATTGCCTTTTTTCAGGTTAAATTTCATAATGCATTTTTTTTATTTGATTAAACAAACTTTCACCGATTTTTTAATGTACTATATTTTCAAACCTCTTAAAATTACTCTTTTTCATTCGACCGATTGACCGAATAAATTATCTTACCGATCCAACGACCTCCGCCGCTACAGAGATCCGGGCAACTTTATTGTACCACCCTGTTCGCACAGCTGGAACTGGCAAAAGCTTCCGGTTTGGCCTTAAAGGCAAACCCCATTCCCAGGATATAGCCCATCGCTTCTTTCAACGCATCATGGCTTTTGAAGGAAGGGTTCGTATTGATGTCGGCATGCACTTCCATATCCACACTGTACCTTGAAAATAAATTGCACAGCGCATAGGCCACACCGATACTCTTCGCCACTTCCATCAGCATCCTTTGCCTGATGGTCATCTTCTGCCGGGTTGTTTCATGGAGTATGTACATAAAACCTCCCTTCCCCTTCCGGATAAAAACGATCACGGTTGCAAATTCAGTGACCCTGTTCTTTACCTGGCTATCGGTCCCGATGCAGACTTTCATTTCATGGCCTGCTTCACTTTCCCGTTTCAGCACATGAGCCACTTCTTCTGCGATCGGCTTATTGATCCGATCTCCGTTCCATTTTCTCCATGAATGCTCCTGTTCCATTTTGCTGTTTTTTATCTTTTAATTTTTTCTTCTTTCACCCGGTCCAGTATTCTTTCCAGCGGCCAGTTTTTAAAGAGATATTCTTCATCATGTTTTATTTTATCTTCAAAATGTCTCCATTTACAACTTCCGTACATTAATCTCATCTGTGTCCATTTCCAATCATTTCTGACGAGGAAATTTCCGATAGCTTTCAATCTTGCTTCCAGGACCTCATCCCTTTCCCTGGTTTTCGTGATCATGTTGGGCCGGACCTTCAGTACGAATCTCCAGGGCTGATTAAAAACAAATACAATATGGTAATGGCCGCGATGGCTAAGCCTCCGCTCCACATCAAAATATTTCAGCTCCTTTTCCCCAAATCCCATTTTGGCAAATTCCTCCGGCCAGGGCTCTTTCAGCTTTTGGCTTTTTACTGCATATACTTTTTTTCCCTGCCGTCTTCTTCTCACCAGGAAATTCTTACGATGGCTCCAGTCATACGTGTTGATTCTATCCAGTATTCCCCGGAAAAAATCAGCGTCCTTGCTTTTTGCCACATCATCCCTCAGCACAAAAAAACGTTTCCATCCCTTTTGTACCGGCGGTACCAGCGGCACCCAGCCCAAATTTTTCCTTCTCCTGTATAATTCCTTTTCTTCCCTGTCTAATTGTACCAGGCGCTTTTCAAAATCTTTGTACTGCATGCGTTTCTTTTGCCTGGCAGAACGCAGGCGGTAACAGAGAATATCTTCCCCGTACTGTTTAATAATTTTTGTGTCCATAATGATATATTTTTTCGCGTTCGGAAACTCCGGTGCCACTGCACCATGGCTGTTGTTGTCATTATGAACTGTGAATTCCTTCTCATTTTTTAAAATTTAAATTTTTAATGCGGTGCCCTATGGAATCAAACCATAATCTCCGGGATTTCACCCCGGCGCATATATACATTCTGCCAAGGCACCTTAGCCGGCAATGAACACTGACTGATATCTTATTTCCTCATCATCGAATTCATTCATTGCCTCACCCCTACCTTCTCCACTGCGTGGAGAGGAGGAAGATCGCTTTCGCACTTTCAGCG
>CAZQGZ010000093.1:6198-13762 GCA_964592935.1 uncultured Chitinophaga sp.
GACTGTGTCCGCCGAAGATCGCTTTCGCACTTTCAGCGGACTGTGTCCGCCGAAGATCGCTTTCGCACTTTCAGCGGACTGTGTCCGCCGAAGGTCGCTTCAGCGATCTTAGGCGGATGAGGAAAGATTCGAACTTTCAATCTTCGGCTTAACAAACCGCCGCTCAGCCATTGAGCTTCTCATCCATGTTGGCCCGCAGGGAATCGAACCCTGACACCCCGGTTAAAAGCCGGGTACTCTGCCTTAGAGTTGCGAACCAATTTTTTAACCCTGGCGGTTCGTATGAGAATCCCCGCCTGAACAGACGGGCAGGGAACTCATAGCAACAGATCGACAATCTGTGATGTTAGCCATTACACCAACGAACCTTTTGGAAAAGCTTCCCCGTTGCATCTCCGGGGAAAGCTTAGTCCCTCCTTCTGCACTCAATTATTTATCTCAATTCAAATTCTGCAGGGTGATAAATCTTTCCGGATCCCACACCTTTATCATTTGCATTAGTGCTATTTTTTTTATTGCTCATCATTTCAACCAGGAAACGAATAGTCAATACAACGAATAAAAATTTCATCTCGTACCTCCTTTGTCTTCAATTCAAAAAATTCAGGCTATCCTCCTTCGCCAAGGCTACGGCGGACAAAGAAAAAGCCCGGTCGTTTTTTCGACCGGGCTTCCTGGTGTAAAGGCACATTATGGCACCCACACATCGGGAAAATCCGGTCGCTGATGATCACTGTCATTCTCATTACCAACTGGCGCAATACTTCTTGCCGACAGCTCATACCCATAGCATCCCGTTGATGATGATAGCTGATCACCCGGTTTCATAAATCGCATATTTTGTATTTGTTTCAGCATGATTATGTTTTATCTCTGCTTAGATTCAATATTTTCTTTTTTACATAATTCAGTCAGTCCCTTCACCCCCGAACTACGTTCCTTCCCTTCACATTGTTTTGGAACTCTCCGCGGGGAGGCCAAAAAAAAACCCGCATTCCTGCGGGGCCCGTTATGTTGAATTCGTTTTTACACTTATCCTGCAGCATAACATGACCCGCAACCGGAATCATATCCCTTCGGGCTAAACCGGTTCTTTGTTTCAATATGTAGTGATCTGCGTTGCATTTTTTTTATTTGCGGATGCAAAGATTGATCTATTTTTTTGATTGTGCCAAATTTTTCAAAGAAAAATTTCAAACTTTTTTTTCAACATGGTTCAAAAAAATCTATTACCGGAAATTCAAACGGCACAATGCAACCGGTTTTGTGATCCATTTTACCCTCCTGGAAGTATTGCCGGCTAATGAATATCATATACTTCATTAACCCCGGTCAGGCTATATAACTAATCAAATTCTTAATATGCACCAGGACAGAATGAGATTAACCTGAATGGAAAATTTGATTTGATAACAGCTGAAACAGAATGACCCAATTCAATAAACAGATCAAGCAGGTATTGTTACTGGCATTGCTGATCGCACTGATCCTGCTGGCGATAAGAGAATTGTATATTTTTTTGCCGGGTCTCCTGGCGGCACTGACACTTTATATTCTCAGCCGGGGCAGTTATTTCCAGCTGATCTATCACCGGAAATGGAGAAAGGGTTGGACAGCCGGTATGTACCTCCTTGGTTACTTTTTCCTGCTGGTGCTGATCTTCTATATCACCGCAGTTTTATTGGGTCCCAAGATCAACCGGTTCCTGAACCACCCGTTCGAGATCATGAGCCAGGCCAATGAAGCTATTGCAGAACTGCAGCGAAAGGCCGGTTTCACTTTTTTTTCGGACAATGCCCTGTCGGACATCATGAACAGGTTCTCATCTTTCATTCCCAAATTGCTCAATGATACCACCAACCTGATCATCAATCTTTCAATCATGCTTTTCATGCTGTATTATATGCTCGTGCATGGAAAGGAAATGGAAAACTACCTGCAACGGATTTTGCCGCTCAAGCAAAACAATATTGACATACTGGCATCAGAAACAAAAAGAATAGTGAAGGCAAGCGCCCTGGGTATCCCGATCATTTCCGTCATACAGGGACTAACTGCCATGCTGGGTTATTATATTTTTGGTGTTAATGAATTTGTCCTCTGGGGATTTATCACCGGTGTGTTTGCCTTTTTCCCCGTCGTGGGTACCATGATCATCTGGATCCCGCTCGTGATCTTTCTTTACGCCAGCGGAGATACCTGGAATGCCACCGGGCTTTTCTTTTACAGCCTGATCGTAACGGGAAATATTGATTATCTCTCCCGCATCACCCTGCTGAAAAAAATGGGACATGTGCACCCGGTGGTCACCGTGCTCGGTGTTTTGACCGGGCTTAGTTTATTTGGTTTTATCGGGCTCATCTTCGGTCCCCTGCTGGTCAATTATATTATCCTGCTATTCAAAATTTATATGAATGAATTTATTGAATATAAACCCGGTTCCTGACCATTCATTCCTATAAGCTTATTGTATCCATGAACATACAACAAATACATCTACCTGATAAATCCCGGCATGGCATCAAAATATTCAGCCTCTTTGGGTGTAAGCAAAAAATCTTTTAATCCAAACAACACCGATTTAAATGAAGTATATATTTCCCGGTTGAAATTGATCAGGGTTGAAATTTCTGTTTCACTGACCCGGTTGGCCAGGTTTTCTTTATAAAGCTGCTGCAGGTTGTCTGAATAACCTGTCGTCACAGAACGGTAGAGATTTGTTATGCCTTCAAAAAGATTTACTCCATCTTTCCCGTTCAGCAGATGAAGCACCTGCCGGTAAAAGTTCAGTAATTTTTCCCTTGCTTCCCCATAGAATTTAAATTTTATTTCATTCGATGAATTGCGTATTTGCTCAATATCATGCTGTGCATCGCGGATATTTTTTGCTGCATACATCATATTCCGGATGGCAGCAATGAGCTGGTGCAGCCTTTCCGATCCGGTTTGATGCAGGCCGGCGTGCAGGAGCTTCAGGCAAAATGCATGCATTTCCCCATGTGTCTTTTTGATGTGTTCATATTTTTCAGTCACCGTTTTCCGCTGGAAACTTTTTTGCACAGCTGGTCTGGTTTCCGGGTTCTCTCCGAGGCTAAATGAATCCAGGCTATAATCAATCACCCCGTTGATAAAAAGACGGGTTTCACTTTCCAGGGCTTCCAGGGCAAGTTCCGCATCGGCCACCGGTACTTTACTGATATAAATACTCCCGTCATCTTTGTCGATATACCGCTCCGACAGGAAGCGGCCCAGCCATTTTAAAAAAGGAAAGAACAGGGCGATGGAAAAAAGATTGACAAAAGTCTGGAAGAAAACAAGGGCTACGAGGTTGTCATGGATCTGCAGCACACCGGTTATTAAAAGATTGACTGGTTGTAACAGGAAGAAAATAATGATAACCGTCACCAGGTTAAAAAGGAAATTTCCCAAAGCAACTCTTTTCTTGACAGCCATCCCTTTTGCGGATGCTAAAAACAACTTCATGGTTGTTCCGATCTCCGCACCCAGCACGATGGCTGTTGCAACAAACAGGCTGATGGCACCGGCATACAAAGCACTTAATGTAAGAGCAACCGTAGCGGCGCTTGACTGAACGATCGTGGTTAAAAATATGCCGAGCAACAGGAAAATGATCACGGGGTAGCGGCTGAAAGATGAAAGATCGGTTTGCTTTACCAATTCCTCCATACCGCTTTTAATGAATCCAAGCGACACAAAAAGAAAAGCAAGGCTGAATAAAAACCTGAACCATTGAAACCATTTTCTTTCGCTGTTGATGAATGCCATGCAAATACCCGTAATGCCCGCTACCGGCAATACAAAACTTTCTATGCTGTAATTAAACCCAAGTGTGGCAATGATCCAGCTATTCAGGGTGGTTCCGAGGTTTGAACCCAGCATGATGGCCAATGCATCCTCCATCCTGACCACACTGGCACCAACCATACTTAACACGAGAAGATTGACAATGGAACTGCTTTGCAAAAGCGCCGTTACCATGGCGCCGGTTCCTATGGCTTTTACTTTATTCTTTGTCTGTTTTTTCAGGAACAGTTTAAACCTCCGGCCCGCCAGTCGACGCAGGGCGTCTTCCATAAAATTCATGGCCAGTAAAAAGAAAGCCACACCGGCCAGCATTTTCCAGATATCAAAGGAGGGTGACATAACCTGCAGCAAAGAGCAATTGTACATTTCTTTTAACCAAACCGGTGTGCCTGCTCAGTCTTATCAAACTACTATAACCTGTCTTATACAGCCCATTTCCCTTTTAACTGGTAAGCGATCAATATGATCAACACACCGATACCGAGATAAATGAAATGAAGCCAGTGAGCCGCCTGTATCAATAATAACTGCACCCCGATCCAAAGGCTGATCATAAATCCTCCGGCTATCGCCCAGTTGTACCGGGCCCGGTGTCTTTGCAGGTTAAAGAAAACAGCAGCCATATTCACGCCCCCAACCAATAACGCCAACAAAATTCCCGGGACCATGTAATTATTAAATGGTGTATTCTCCAGCAGGCTGACAGGCAAATTCAATAATGTTCCGTCGGGGCTGCTGATCATCAGCAGACCCGATACAGCCGATGTAACTGCAATAAAAGAAACCAGGATAAACAGGAATGTTTTCATGTTGATTTTGTTTTTGTATACAGACCGGTCAGTTCACCGTACCCGATGATATGTTCACTCATTGCTTTTTCCAATTGGTTTTTTTTTGTATGATGCGGCAGATCGAGCAACGTATCCAGGGCATATATTTTGAAAGAATAACGGTGTGTGCCGAACGGCGGACAGGGACCTCCGTAATGGTGCTGTACAAAATCATTGACCCCTTCCACTCCATGCACATCATTCTCCCTGATATGATGCGTGACCGGGATATTCCAAACCAGCCAGTGTATCCAGTTTCCTATCGGCGCATCCGGATCTTCCATAACCAGGGCCAGCGATACCGTTTCCCCCGGTATATTTTTTATATCCAGCGGAGGACTGATATCATCCCCTTCACAGGTATATTTCACCGGTATCATCCCGTTTGAAGAAAATGCTGTACTCGAAATATCCATCACCTGATAGTCCACTGCTTTTTCAATATGTTTCATGCTATATTATTTTAAGTTGACAATTACATTAAGGCCCTTCACCGGGATCAGGGATTTCATAGGGCGGAGGATTTTCAAAAGGATCTTCATCCGGAATTATTTCCGGATCTTCTCCCGGCAGAACAGGTTCTTCCGGTTCTCCGGGTGGTTTAACCTCCGGCAATATGCCCGGGTTGGGTATTTCGGTTGGCTTGTGTTGTTGCTTCCTGGCTGACATAAAAAAAATTTTTATACAATTATTAAATCCAATAATAAAAGAACTTTCAACTTACATTCACTATTCACCATTCACCATAAGGCTTACACCCCAAAGGGATATGTCTCCGGCACCTGTCTTCCATCGGGCACGATGTGCAACGGATACAAAGCCTTTGTTTCATCAAGGAAAATAAACGCGTCATAACGAAGCGGCAGGATCGTGGGAACATAATTCCCGTATAGTTCATATTGCGGGTTGTACACCACACCTACAGCCCGGTGGCCGATATGATTTTCCATAAATACATCCTGATCCATAAAATCATCCATCAGCAATAATTTATCTTCCCGGCCTGCCTTATGTAATAAGTATTCCCAACTCCCCTTCCTGGCTTCAGGTAGTTGCTGGCTTTGCATATTGGCACCCCAGCTTCGTCCGGCCATCACCGTTCCCCGGTAAGAACCAAATCCAACCAGGTAAACTCCTTTATCATGATGATGCAGGCGGGCAAGTTCCCCGATATTATACATTCCTTCCTCTGCCATATCCGTGGCCCTTGCATCACCGATATGCGTGTTATGTTCCCACACGATCACTTTGGATTTTTCACCATGAAATTTCAATAACCGTTCCATTGTATCCGCCATATGTTTATCCCGTACATTCCAGCTATGCGGCCCTCCCCGTATCATGGCCCGGTAATATCTTTCAGCGTTTACTGCCACCCATGCATTTTGTTCCGCGCTGAAAACATTTTCATAATCTGTATTGTAAGTGGGAAGTTTTTCCTGGATCTCTCTTAATAATTGAACCACTTCGGCTTCACATATCTCCGGCACAAACTGCGAAGCCCGGGCATATGACTGTCCTTCATCTTTCCGGTACGGTTCAAAACAATGAAATGCTTCTTCGGCCACTTTCAATGCCGCCTTATCCGTTTTTTTTAAATACGACATGATGCTTTGCATGCTTTCCCAGAGACTGTACACATCGAGTCCGTAAAACCCGATCTTCTTATTGGCCGGCAATCCTTTGTTATACTTCTTCATCCATTCTGCCAATGCCACGATCTCCCAATTAGCCCACATCCAGGTAGGCCAGCGGTTGAATGAATGCAGGACGTCAAATGCATTTTTACTTTCGGTATCATAACCTTTTACAAAACGATTTAACCGGTAACAATCCGGCCAGTCACCTTCCACCGCGATAAAGTTGAAACCCTTTTCCTCTATCAGTCGTTTTGATATATGCGTACGCCAGGAATAATATTCATGTGTACCATGACTGGCTTCTCCCAGCATGACGATCCCTGCATCACCGATCTGATCAAACAAGGGCTGCAGATCCGTTTTGCTGCGGATGGGATATGCCCATTGTTTAATAGCGTTGACCAATTCATGTTCATCCGGTAAAACTTCTTTGGTGAAATCGAGTCCCATATTATTTTTTTTTGATTCCGGGCATTCCCTGCCATCCTTATTTCTCCTTTACTTTATCAAAACAAATTCATTTGCCAGCCCTGCCCAATGAGGACTGTCAAAGATTTCCGTGATGGTGGTCATTCAACCTGGCGATTGAAGCCGTTAGCTTTGTTAGCATAAAAAAAAGTTATGACAGATGTAAACCAAACCATCACCACCCTGCACAACCTGCTGGACTTTGATGCCCGCCGGTTCACCCATGCAGAGATCCAGTTGCAAAACATCCTGCCCGACTGGATCAACAAATCGGCTTCCTTAAAACTTAAAAACGTTCTTCAGAAATATCTTGATCTTGTACAACAGCATGTGCAAAAACTGGAGGGTTTTTTTGAAGAAGAACAAATCAGTTCATTGGACATCCATAACCGCGTCATGCATGCCTTTATCGAAGAAGCCGGGGAAAAACTGAACTATTGCACGGATGCTGAAGTCAGGGATGCCTGCCTGCTGGCCTGCATCCAGGCTATCAATCATTTTAAAATCAGTACATACGGAACGGCTGCTGCCTTTGCCAAAGCGCTGGATATGGAAAAATTCGCTTCAGTTTTTCATGAAGCAGAGGTGAATGAAAAACAAATTGATGACCGGCTGACCCAACTGGCAGAATATGAAATTAATCCCAGGGCAAAGGCCCCGATCTTTTTACCCTGAAAAAAAAGTCATGAAATTCCGTTTTCATCATGAAGTAAATATACCTGTGGGTAAAATAAAACTGGGCGGTGAATTGATCATTCCTCCCGGAGCTGAAGCCGTGATCATTTTTTCACATGGCAGCGG
>CAZQGZ010000094.1:0-8455 GCA_964592935.1 uncultured Chitinophaga sp.
GAACTGGGACTGGCGGTTGGTATATCATCGGGGGCCAACCTGATCGGGGCGATCTGGTTGCAAAATGAATTGGGAAAAGATAAAACGGTGGTCACCGTTTTCAGCGACAGCAATAAAAAATACCTGAGCACGGACCTCGTGAAAGAAGAACCCGTGAAAGAAGAATATATTTCCCCCGGCGTTGAGTTGCTGGATTATGATGCGATCAACAGGTTATAAATATCATCCCTTTTTTAAAAATGTCCTTTATTGATTTTAAAAAAATGTTTTCCCGCAGATACCGCAGAATTTCTCGCGAATTACGCAGATTTATATTCTGGTCATCTGCATATTCTGCGTGTATTAAATCTGCGTGATCTGCGGGAAACGAAATTTAAATTATCTATTTTTTCAGCAACCTGTTGCAATAAATTTTCTTATTCTCTTCTGTTACCAATAAATATGATCCTGCGGAATATTTCTCCGTATTTAATGACATGCTGGTTGTAAATGATCCCTGCGCCAGCAATGATCCGGATGCAGTATATAAATGGTATGGATATTTTTTTCCCTGTTTTCCCTGCAAATAAATCAGAGAAGAAAAAGGATTCGGAAATATTTTCACAGGCGATAAGGCATTGGGATCGCCGGTTGATGTGACAATATTGGGCGGCCCCACATAGATCATAATATATTTTCCATTGGATAACTTAACAACTCCCGGATCACCACCCATCACATTGGTATTGACAAATGCATTCCATACTAATCCGTCGGATGATGTTTTGTACCAGATCTGGGGCCCGCTGCCATAGAAACGAAGTTGCCCCCCGTCCACCAGCAGGTTGCCCGTCCAGTTATGCGTGTTATCAGAAGGGATATTGGCCAACGGAGTGAAAGCAAGCCCGTCTGCTGATGTGCAATGATAAGCGCCATCCTGCGGGGCGCCGATGGGAGCGGTATATTGCCAGGTGCCGTTGAAAATCGTAGCGGCAGGATCGATTACCCGGTTTGTAGGATGATCAAAACGGGCGCCGGGTTCAAAATTATAATTGATGCCATCGGTACTTAATGCAGAATAGGTATTGATAATCTCGGGTCCGCCGATCATGCCATCACTGGATGAAAAGAAGATTCGGATCTTTTTGTCGGGGGTAACAACGATTGTCGGGTCGAAGGGACGTTGATAGTTTGAAGGAAAATTATTGACAACAATTGGTGTTGGTGTTGTCCAGTTCGTTCCATTATTATAAGAAAATTTCACGGCAACACGGTCCCAGGTGGGAGAGGGGTTGGGTTGGCGAAACCATTGGAATACCGCAACCAGGGTATCACTTTTCCAGTGGATGACACAGGGTACCCCGGAAGAGTCCTGGAAAATAGCAGGTGAATTAAAATTGATCCCGTCGTTTGACTGAACCATGATCAGCGCATTTTGCCAGGGGAAACTGCTTTGACTGAATGCAAGCGTTGTTTTGATAAAAAACACAATAATGAAAAATGCTCGTTTCATGTTGCGGGGATCACTCATCTAAGTTAATAAATTATAAAAGGAAAAGTAATTCAAAAAAATGCCGGTAAGGCGATAAGACGGTAAGTATTGAATTCAAATACTATTTTCTTCCCGTCTTTCCGTCTTCCCGGCATTATGTATCTTTTGAGAAAGCCGCTCTTTGAAAAGATATAAAAAGCAAAAATATTCTTACAACTCCTCAATATTTTGCCACCACTTTGTAGAAGAAAATATCAGGTGGCCCAACCACACCGGCAGCATCCATTCTTTCTTTCAGCTCTTTTGATACGAGGAATGCTTTTGCTTTTTCCAGGTCGGCAACAGCAAAAACGAGGGTTATGTTATGATTGTCATCAATGGAGTAAGCAACCACCCGGTCGGTTAGTCCCGCATCTTTTCTCACCTGGTTATGCGTGTCAAATGATTGTTTCCATGCATCAAAGTCTTTTACTTTGGATCTTATCATCAACCGGGTTGTTTGCTGGAGAGCCGTGGTATCATTCATCACGGAATGGATAAAGTCAATTTCAGGTGGCCCGGTGACGCCGGCTTTTTTCATTACATCTTTCAGGGCCGGGTCAGCAGCCATGGCTTTTGCTTTGGTCACATCATCCATCCGCATGGCCACCATGACCATATTGGAATCTTCCAGGCCCCTGGCGATAACATAGCTGTGCAATCCATTGGCAAGACGTGCTGAATCATGTGCATCATAACCCGGCTTCCATTTGGCATAGTCGGCTACTTTGTGCCTGACAAGCATCACTTCGGTGGGGCCCATGGGAGCAATAACATTTTCAGTTTTGGTGCCTGTGCTGTCTGTTGGATTCTCGTCAGCTTTCTTGTCCTTTTTTGAATTGCAGGAGCTGAAGAAAAGAATGGCGGCAGCAAGGCAGAGCGTTGAAAAAAACCTGAGCTTTTTCATTGTTTTTGTTTTTAATTAATAAATGATGGATAGGCCGGGAAGTTTTGCAGAGGTAAGATATAATCCAGAAAATTAAGAATTAAATTGGGGAAGAGAAAAATTTTTTTTGATAGTTGAAATGAATTTTCAGGATCTTTCCCGCAGATTTTACAGATTATTCATTATTAATAATCATTCTGACGGGAATAAAACTTTATTTTTAATAAAATAACAAACATGAAATACTATTTGCTCGATGGCGTTGGCGCCGGGTTCCTTCTCTATTTCTTTTTACTCGGACTCGCTTTTATTGTTGTTGCTATTTTAACAGAGGCCTTTGTCATGCAGCAAATGAAATACCACCCGGGCTATAAAAAATGCTTCCTGCAGTCGCTGGTGGCCAACCTGGTTTCGCTGGCTGCGGGATATGTCCTGGTCGAATCGGGAACGGGGGGCGATCTTTTCCAGATTAATAACCTGGCGGGACTTGCCATATTGTTTGGTATGACCGTTGTCCTGGAGGGACTGATCCTGTACCTGATGAATAAAAATATTCCGATCATGAAAACACTGAAAGTAGTTGTGGTGATGAACCTGGTTTCCTATGCCATTGCCTTCCTGCTTATCCAGGTCATTTAATATGACCGGTTAATTTCAATATTGCTTAAAAGCCTGTTTATACCGGGATATAATTTATTCGGATCGTGATTAAAAATAGAACCATAGCGGTACTTTCTCTCGGGCATGGCCTGAATGACCTGCTGGCCGGTTATTATCTGGGAAGCCTTGTACAGGGAAATCCGGATTTATTAAATGCGGGGATAGGTTTGCTGGTCTATAACCTGCTTGCTTTCGGAGGACAATACCCGGTGGCAATGTGGATGGAGAAATTCAGCAACCCCCAAAAATTTCTGATTGCATCTTATACCATGAATGCAATGGCTGTGGCCGTTTATTTTTTGCAGCCTCAGCTATCCATTGTATTGCTGGGAATGGCTTCAGCCATTTATCATGTGGCGGGTGGTTCGGTTTGTGCCAGGGAAAACAAAACGGTTCATATCGGTTTGTTTGCAGCGCCCGGGGTGGCCGGGCTGATAGCCGGCGGATATTTTGCCTGGCAGGGTTACCAACTTACTTTGTATTTGTTGCCTGCTGCAGTTCTTTTCCTGGCCCTGCTTTTTTTTCTCAACATTCCGGGGAAAACTATTCAAACTGAACCTTCATCCAAAGAAAAAAATTTTATGCCGGACCGGCATGATATCATCATGATCCTGTTGCTCACGGTCATTGCTCTCCGTTCAGCAGTATGGAATATTTTTCAATTGATACACGAAGAACATTACGGGTGGTTATTGGCGATCGCTGTCGCAGCATGTATTGGTAAAATAGCGGGTGGCTGGCTGGCCGACCGGATCGGGTGGAGATTATATGTATTTATTTCCCTTTTTACCGCAGCACCGCTGATTCATTTCTTCAGGAATGAAATGGTATTATTCTGCACCGGTATCGGGCTTTTGCAATCGGGTATACCGGCCACCACGGCCTTATTGATACATTCGGTTAAAGGGAGAACGGAAAGAGGGATCAGTCTTTCTTTTGGTACCGCCATCCTGGCCGGGGGAATTGTTTTTTGTATCCCATCATCCTTTTTTACCCGGGCATGGTTTATTTTTCCTTTCATCATTTTATTGATGCTGCTGCTGATGTATCTTTCAGGGCGGGAGAAATATGGAATGAATGAACCCATGGAACCCGGAAATAACCGGATCATTTTATAATGTGTTACTATAACAAATGCAAAGTCACCCGTGCGGAATTTATCCGCCTGCTGGCGATTGAAAAGGAATCCTTTTCCCCCGGAGTCTCGCCAGATAGTAAAATCCGGAGAAGATTTTTCAATTAGCAACTTATTTTCCCTGACTATATAGCGGACTCCGGGGATTAAGGAACGGATGAAAATGATATACTTTTATCCAAAGAATATGAATTTAATCCCATGTGCTATTACAACAAATGTAAAGTCACCCGTGCCGAATTTATCCGCCTGCTGGCGATTGAAAAGGAATTAAAGAACCTGCAGCTCAACCGGCCGGCGCAAAGCGGCTTTGATTACCGCGACTGGCCCATCATCGTTCCGGTCGCCGGCGGAAAAGATTTTGAAATTAAAAATGTGCATTGGGAATATATCCCGCCATTCATTCATGATGAAACGGAATTGTTTGAAGCCCGGAAAATGAATACCTGGCTGAATGCAAAATCTGAAAATTTATTTTTAAATGATAAAGGCAAGCCATCCATGTACCGGCAGGGAGCCCTGCATGGACGATGTTTGGTTTTATCCTCCGGTTTTTATGAATGGAGGCATATTCAAAAAAAGGGAAAGAGGGGACAACGGTTGAAAGCCACGGAAGCAATTCCTTATCATATCACGTTGAAAGGAAGACCGGACTATTTTTTTATGGCCGGTGTTTCAAGAGAATGGGTAAATCAAAGCAGGGGAGAATCTGCCCTCACATTTGCTATTGTAACTACGGTTGCCAATGACCTGATGAAAAGGATCCATAATAAAAAAGAAAGAATGCCAACAATCCTTCCGCCGGCTTTGGCTGCTGAATGGATTCAGGAAGGTCTGAGCGAGCATCGTATAAAAGAAATTGCATCCTACCAGCTTCCTGCCAAAGAAATGGAAGCGTGGACTATCGCCAAAGATTTTTTAAAAACTACGGAACCGGATAAGGAATTTGTTTACGAAGACCTGCCACCCCTGTATGAATAAAGATCGTTTTGAAATACGGTTCAAAAGAGATTTTGACAGGAAAATTTACAGGGCCGGTGTGGAGATCACGGACCGTACGGAAAATATCATCCGTGTCACGGTGCGGGCAGGCGGTAAGGAAATACAAATGGAAAAATGGTTATTCCGGAAAACCAATCAATGGAAAATTAAACGGATGAGTTTTGAAATGAAAGGCAATACAAAAACCAATGCAAAGCTGATCATGGATATTCAGAACGAGATAGACTTTCAGTTGAAGAAGATGCAATCCTGAATACTTTATATGCTCTTACTGTCAAATAGATTACAGGCCACATAATATACAATGGAAAAAAATGGCCACGAATTGCACGAATTTCACTAATATGATTAAGAGAAATGATCACACGAAAAGTGCGCAGCATTTTTTTGTGAGTAGATAATTATGACAGGTGTGATTTGTTTAAATTTTGATCAACTCGTATTTTTCATCCGTGTTAATCTGTGTAAACCCCGCCTGAATGACTCAGACGGGCAGGCGGAGCCAATTCATTTGTATTTAATTGTATTCATTCGTGTTATTCGTGTAATTCGTGGCCCACTATTATTCATTGCCGCAGGCAATCAATCTGTATTTAATTGTATTTACCTGACTGCCGCCAGGCAGGTTCATGTAACTAATGGCTGCTGCCAAATTATTTTACACGCCGTTCTCCTGGTAAGAAAGTACCAGTTCCGTGATTGTTGATTCCACTTTACGGTGTTTTATACCCGCTTTGTCCAGCATCAGTTTGGAAGCTTTGCAAATATCTGTGCCGTCATATTTGTCGGATAGGTAGATGACTTCACAGATCCCGGCCTGGATAATGGCTTTTGTACATTCGTTGCAGGGAAAAAGCGCCGTATAAATTTTACATCCTTTCAGATCCATGCCGATATTGTTCAATATGGCATTCAGTTCCGCATGACAGATATACGGATATTTGGTATCCAGGAATTCGCCTTCCCGTTCCCAGGGAAATTCATCATCGTCGCAACCCATGGGCAGGCCATTGTACCCGGCTCCGACAATTTTGTTTTTATTACTCACAATACAGGCGCCCACCTGCGTGCCGGGATCCTTGCTGCGTTTGGCAGATAATAATGCCACGCCCATAAAATATTCATCCCAGGAAATATAATCTTGTCTTTTTTTCAACATCGTAAAGTATTTTATTAATATTAAGTGACTATCTGCAAATAACAAATTTGAAATGTAACCGATATTCTAAAATTAAAAAACAAGATCCAAGAAACAAGACCCAAAAAAAGAAAGGCAAAAAGAAGGAAAAAATCAAAAGGATCCGTGTTTGAGATTTGTATTTTTTTTTGAAATTTGGGATTTGCTATTTGGAATTTTTAGTTATTATTCAGCGAACCACTCATTATGCTGTTCCTCCACCCGGATAAATGTCGTTCGCTTGCTGAGTTCTTTTAATGATTTTGCGCCTACATAGGTGCAGGCAGAACGCAGACCACCTAATATATCCAGCACCGTATCCCCAACATTCCCGCGATAAAGAATTTGTGTCGTCTTTCCTTCTGATGCCCGGTAATCGGCCACACCTCCTGCATATTTGTTCATGGCGGTCTCCGAACTCATGCCATAAAACAATTTGTATTTTTTGCCGTCTTTTTCAATTAATTCGCCGCCGCTTTCTTCATGTCCCGCGAGCATACCGCCCAGCATGACGAAATCTGCCCCGCCGCCAAATGCTTTCACCACATCACCCGGTACTTTACAACCGCCATCGGAAATGATCTGTCCGCCCAAACCATGTGCAGCATCCGAACATTCAATGATAGCAGACAATTGCGGGTAACCCACACCGGTTTTTACTCTTGTGGTGCAAACCGAACCCGGCCCGATGCCCACTTTAATGATATCCGCCCCGGCCAATAATAATTCTTCCACCATTTCACCGGTCACCACGTTGCCGGCCATGATCACTTTACCGGGATATTTATTTCTAGTGGATTTTACAAATGTCACGAAATTCTGGGCATATCCATTGGCTACATCGATGCAGATAAATCTAATTGAACTGTTTTCTTTTAAAATAAGATCCAATTTCCTGGCATCATCCGCACTTGTACCGCTGCTCACTGCAATATGATCAGTAATACTTTCACCACTGTTCAGCATGAATGTTTTCCATTGCTCCGTTGTATAATGTTTATGGATAGCGGCAAAAAGCTTATGCGATGCCAGCACCCGGGCCATTTCGAAAGTACCCGTGGTATCCATATTGGCCGCCATGATCGGGATACCTTCCCAGTTGGTACTGCTGTGTAAGAATTTGAATTTCCGGATCAGTGAAACTTCTGACCGGGAACCCAGGGTGGATCGTTTGGGACGTATCATTACATCTTTAAAACCAAGTTTAATATCAGATTCTATATGCATGGTAATGAAATTTTCGGCCCGGTAAAATTACCAAACAAAAAGCAGGTTCTGTTTAAAATGTAATAGTGGCTTTCATAAAAGTCAATCCAGGGAAAAAGCCGGTAAGACGATAAGAAGATTAGAATTGAAATTCAGATACAATTTTATAACGTCAATTTACAGTTCTTGTACAGGCCGGCTATTTCTTTAGCTGTTCTGCCAGGTTGGAGAAAGTACCGAATGGTCCCTTATCAGCAAATGAATTGGCGATCCAGGCGGGGATACTTCCACCCGGATCAATTTCCAGCAGATAATTTATCCGGATGGTATTGGCAGTTGGCATGGTCACTTTCCAGTTGGCTTTGTAATGCGGCACCCGGACCCTTGTCATGATCTTTGGTAAGAAATCCGGTTCGTCTTCTCCCCGGATGGTAAGAAACCGGGGTAAGCTATCTGTTTTTATCTGGAGGTGAATGATGACATCGCGGTTGGAGAGAGGCCATGGCATACGGGTCTCCGAATAATAAATAAAATCAAGCGGGCTGTTTTGCTTCAATAAATTACTGGTCTTGTTATTGTAGATCCAGGTATTGAATTTCGATACATTGGTCAGCAGGGCGATCAGTTTGGCAAAAGTTCCCGTCAATGTACATTCCACTTTAACCGCTTTAAAATCCGATCCGGCCACATCCGACAAATAAACACTGATCCCGTTTTTTTGTTTTTCCAGTTTCCAGTTGTACTGGGCCGGGGAGGGATGGAGGAGCAGGCAGAAAATCAGGATGAGAAACAAACGTAACATAAAATAAATATTTTGCATGGAACTGGTGCAATATATTATGATGCGTGTTGCCAGCCACTGATTTTAATCAGGAATCG
>CAZQGZ010000094.1:8555-13728 GCA_964592935.1 uncultured Chitinophaga sp.
GGGATTGCCGGGAAGCCAAAGAGGAATTTATCAGCACCGATGGGCTGATGAAAAATCTATTTAACAATGCGTACGGTTATGTTATTTTCCCCAATGTGGGCAAGGGAGGTATCGGCATCGGGGGAGCCGTGGGCAATGGCATCGTTTATGAAAGAGGGACAATTATCGGAAAAGCAAAGCTGACGCAATTAAGTATCGGGTTCCAGTTTGGAGGGCAGGCTTACCGGGAAGTCATTTTTTTTGAAACCCGGGCAGATCTTGAACGGTTCAAAGAAAATAAGATTGAGTTTTCCGCACAGGCTTCGGCCGTAGCCGTTACAGCCGGCGCTTCCGCAAATGTAAAATATAAGGAAGGTGTGATGATATTTTCACAGCAAAAGGGCGGATTAATGTATGAGGCTTCTGTAGGCGGACAGAAATTCAATTATTCTTCTTTTTAATTTGATCCTGCCATGAACGGGTAATTTTGCGTGTAATTGAATACGAATGGATTTCCGGATGAACAATTCCTCCGCACACTGCATGTATTTTTTCGCGATCCTGTGTCCCGGGGAACTAAATCATAAAATTCAGCCATTCAAATTATGGATGAAAGAACATTATGGTACTGCAGCCGCCTTAAAATCCCCGGCACATATTACAATGATTCAGCCTTTCTGGCTGGAGGAGACAAGAGAAGAAAACCTGGCGCAAACATTTCAGTTATTCAAAAGTGATATGGACGAATTGGAAATTCAGCTGGATGGATTTTCCCATTTCGGAAAAAAGGTTTTGTTTGTTAAGGTGAAGGAAGATCCGGCCCTGGAGGAATTAAAACACCAGGCAGAAAACCATTTTCTCCTTTCTTTCAGCGATCGTATAAAAAAAGATGACCGGCCCTTTCATCCGCATGTTACGATTGCCACCCGTGACCTGAAACCCGGAGACTTCGATAAAGCCTGGCTGCATTTTTCAGAAAAGATATTTAAGGAAAGTTTCCGTGCCCGGGCAATATCGTTGCTCAAACTGGTTGACGGGAAATGGAAGATGATCGCCGAAAAAAAATGGTGATGGGATTTATTTAAGTCTTAATTAGCCTTATCCGTTTGTTTATTTTGCGGCAGGAGGTTTGTTACCAGGAAATCCGGCGGGTTCTTTTGCTGGTTGATCAGTTCTTCGTATTTCATTTTCAGGAACCGCTTAAAGTGACCGACATAGCCCGGGAGTTTGATCTTGTCATCATCCAGCTGGATGGATTCGATCAGGTCATTTCCTATGTACATCATGAGTTTCATATTGGCAGGATTTTCTACAAAGGAACCTTGTTTCTCTTACAGATACAATCCAAGAAGTACTCTTTTTTGAGTGGTAGTTTTACCTGTTTCCTTATGTCCTTTTTAGAAAAAATACCAGTGTATATAAATGGACCCGGAGATAAAATCCATGGTTTGTTATGGGTTGGTAGAAGTCATCGGAAAAAATGACCTCTGTGTTTCCTTGCTTCAGTGGCTTTTTGTTCATTTATGGATTTGTTCACAATCATAAGTATGGAATTTGCCGTTTGCTTACTCAAAAGAGCGATGCCAAAGTTAGCCTTACTATATCTTCAGATCATAGCAATCGGCTGCGGACAGGGGGAGCCAAACGCAACTGTCAGCCGGGAATTCGTTGTAAAGCCTGCAACCTATAATACAATCGGTGCCATCCCGGTGCCGGATGGATATACAAGGATCCCTGCTGCAGCCGGATCATTTGCAGCATGGGCAAGGAAAATCCCGCTGAAAAAAGACAAAACGGTATATCTCTATGATGGTTCGCGCAAACCCAACCAATCGGCACAGTTTGCGGTTCTGGATATTTCAACCGGCTCAAAGGACCTGCAGCAATGTGCCGATGTCGTGATGCGTTTGCGGGCGGAATATTTATATGCTGCCAAACGATTTGCAGAAATTGCCTTTATGGATTATAAAGGTAAGTGGTACAAATGGACCGGTACATCCAACAGGAAGGCTTTTGATAATTATTTGCAAAACGTATTCGGCTGGTGCGGTTCTGCTTCATTGGAAAAACAGATGAAGCAGGTAAGGAATTTCAATGAAATCAAAACGGGTGATGTGCTGGTGAAGGGTGGCTTCCCCGGTCATGCCATGACCGTAGTTGATATGGCCGTAAATAGTAAAGGTCAGAAAATATATATGCTGGTGCAGGGATACCAGCCCGCGCAGGATATGCATGTCGTGGTAAATCCTTCGAATCTAACTATGAGTCCCTGGTATGAAGTGAAAGATGCAGGTGATATCAATACACCCGAGTGGATTTTTAAGCCGGGTCATTTGAAAACATGGTAAAAAATAAACTGCATCACTTCTTTATTAGCCTTATCAAAAATCATTGTTTGGGCTGCTGCACCCCCGAAACAATGAATATTTCAGGTTTGTCACCGTTTCCCTACCTTTAAAAAAAGAAATAATTTTCAGCAACTGGCTGGATTCTTTGATTGATTTCCCCCGAAAGAGATATCATCAAAATTCCGGTTAAGCATTGCCCGGAAATTTTTTCCTTTTCAGAAACAAAAACCATACTTCACATGGAGACAAATTCTATTGTCAGATCAGCCCTGCTGATGTTTTTCATTGTAGTAGTATCAGTTGCAGCCTGGGAAATTTATTTGCGAAAGTCCGGGGTTACCCGTACTTATGATGATGGCGGACCCTTATGGTCTGATAAACGAACGCAGGTATATCAGCCTGCTGAAAAAGCAACGGTATTCATTGGTTCTTCCCGCATCAAGTTTGACCTGGACATACCAACCTGGGAAACGATGACCGGTAACAAAGCCATTCAACTGGCCTGTGTGGGTAGTAACCCGATACCCGTTTTACAGGACCTGGCAGATGACCGGAATTTTAAAGGAAGACTCATCGTGGATGTTACGGAAATATTATTTTTTTCAACAGCGCCTCCCAACCTGGAACGTCCCCTTAGCAGCATTAAATATCATAAGGAGAGAACCCCGGCACAGCAAGCCAGTTTTGCGATCAACCATCTGCTTGAATCACAACTGGCTTTCCTCGACAAGGATAATTTTTCATTGAATGCTTATTTGAATAAAATCCCTCTTAAAAACAGGCCCGGTGTTTTTGTTGAACCCATTTTCCCCTGGCAGTTCGGACGTGTAAATTTTAACAGGCAGGAAACAATGACACCGGAATTTATAAATGATACCAATTTGCACCGACGGGTTACCGATATCTGGGAGTTCTTCAGAAAGATGAGTAAAGAACCTCCGGCAACCGGGACCAAGCTGGATTCTCTTTTGAAAGTTGTAAAAGATGCTACGGAAAAAATTAAAAGCAGGGGAGGTTCTGTATTTTTTGTCAGGACTCCTTCCAGCGGACCATTCTGGCAGGGAGAACAAATGGGATACCCGAGAGAAAAATACTGGGACAGGATATTAAAAGAAACGGGCTGTGAGGGTCTGCATTTTGCGGATTACCCGGCACTGAATCATTTTATTTGTCCTGAATGGTCGCACCTGAGTCCGTCGGATGCCATCCTGTTTACAAAAGAATTCATCCGCATACTCCGGGAAGAAAAAGGGTGGAAATTTTCTGTACCCGTAACGGGGGATAATCATTAATCAATTTCAAGTCAAATATCATGTTATTCAATTCATACACATTTGTGGCTTTTTTTATCCTGATCCTGTTCCTGCATAATCTTCCGTTTGCGTGGAAAGTTAAAAAGATCAACCTCCTGCTGGCGAGTTATATTTTTTATGCGGCATGGAATCCGCCATTTATTCTTTTGCTCTGGCTTTCCACGGTCGTTGATTTTTTTGTGGGCCGGGCTTTATACACCCAGGAAAATGTCCGCAAAAAAAGATTACTGCTGGTGATCAGCCTGATAGGTAACCTTGGTATGCTTTGTTTTTTTAAATACGGGGGATTTTTACTGGAAAATTTTGTGTCTTTAACCAATGCCCTGGGCATCGATTTTCACCCGGCAAAACCGAATATCATTTTACCTGCGGGCATTTCATTTTATACATTTACCACGCTTTGCTATACCATTGATATGTATAAAAGGAAAAGCAAACCCGTAAAGTCTTTGCTCGACTTTTCTTTATTCGTTACTTTTTTCCCTCACCTGGTAGCCGGGCCGATCGTTCGTCCGCCCCAATTGGTGCCGCAATTTGAAACACCCCGGCAGGCAACACAGAAGCAATTGATGCAGGGACTTTTTTTATTGACACTGGGATTGTTCATGAAAGTGGTGCTGGCCGACAGTATGCTTTCTGCAACCGCCAATGCAGTGTTTAATTCTTCGGGAATTTTACCTGCCCTGGATGCCTGGATGGGTGTGCTGGCATTTTCGGGCCAGATCTTTTTTGACTTTGCCGGTTATTCCACCTGTGCGATCGGCGCAGCACTTTGTCTTGGGTTTGTGCTGCCGCAAAATTTTTTATACCCCTATGCAGCTATTGGTTTTTCTGATTTCTGGCGGCGATGGCATATCACGTTGTCAGCCTGGCTGCGGGATTATTTGTATATACCGCTGGGGGGTAACCGCAAAGGAAAGATCCGGACTTACTTCAATCTCATGATCACGATGCTGCTCGGCGGATTATGGCATGGCGCCAACTGGACCTTTGTGGTATGGGGAGGATTGCATGGTTTCTATTTGTGGGTGGAAAAAACGATCGCTGATTTCCGGAAAGATGTGGTGAAGCCGATTGCATTAACTCCATCGGGGGAAGTAGGTGTATTGGGCCCGGTTCCGGAAACATTTAAGCCAAGGAATCTCCGGAATTTCAGCATTGTGCTGTTCACTTTTTTCCTGATCAATGTTACCTGGGTCTTCTTCCGGTCCGATACATTCACAAAAGCATCGGACGTTCTTCAGTCCATGTTCGGTTTTTCAGGACATGCAGATCCGATATTAACCACGCTCGCCGTTTTGAAAGTTTCAGTCATTGTGGGTATCATGGTTCTTGCACACTGGGGCATGCGGAATATTAAAATCCTGGATTTGATTCCCAGGATTTCCTGGTGGGCATTTGGAATTTGCTGGGCGGTACTGGTATTGTTACTCATCTGGAGCCAGGAAAGCAGCAGTTCGTTTATTTATTTCCAGTTCTAAAAAAACCTCAACATTGCTGCTGAGGTTTGTGCCCGAGATCGGAATCGAACCG
>CAZQGZ010000095.1:0-13607 GCA_964592935.1 uncultured Chitinophaga sp.
TTCAGGTTTTTTGGTGTACGCAACTGCATCAGGCAGTGGTTTTTGGCTACCTGGTGCAGCCAGCCTTTAAAGTTATCCACCTCATGTTTCTTCAATTTTGATACCAGTTCTTCAAAGATCTGCATCACGCTGTCTTTGGATCTTTCGGGTTCCTTAAAATATTTGAGGCAGACGCCATAGACAAGATCCATATACCGCTGGTAGAGTTCACCCAATACGGTCATATCGCCCGATTCCTTATAGAGGGTCACCAGTTCTTTATCGGCCAGTGAAGTGTGTGATATGTTCCTGATAAAAGACACCGCGTTAAAATTAACGAATTAATTTTTACGGCTTCTTATGCAATTGCTAAAAAACAGGCATCAGAGGTATCTAAACACATTTTATGAAAAAAATATTTTTGTTCCTTGTGCCGGTGCTGATGATCATGCTGGCATTCCGGCCTGTAAAGTCCTTTACCGTATCCGGTGTTGTAACAGATCAAACCGGTGCACCCCTGCCCGGTGTTTCTGTTTTTGTGAAAGGAACCAGGACCGGGGTATCCACATCAACCGGCGGGGATTATAAAATTGTTGTTCCCGGCTCCAATGATATACTGGTATTTTCCGGTGCCGGCTTCGAAACGAAAGAAGAGCGGATCGCCGGCCGGAGCAAGATCAATATTTCTTTAAAAACAATTGTAGTTACAAGTACAGAAGTGGTTGTGACTGCAATTGGTCAGACCAGGCAGCCCAAGCAACTCGCATATAGTACCAATAAAGCTTATCCCGGACCAATTTCAGGTTATTCTCCCGGGTTGGTGGTGAAAGGCGACATGAGTAATTATTATTACAGGGATAGAGAAGAAAGCATGCAGGAATTTGACCGGGAAGGCTATGATAATATTACCGAAAACAAATTTTTGAAAGTTTCTGATAATCCTTTGTCCACTTTCTCCATTGACGTGGATGCCGCTTCTTACAGCAATGTCCGCCGTTTTTTGAACCAGGGGCAATTGCCTCCTGCCGGTGCGGTCAGGATCGAGGAAATGGTGAATTATTTTCATTATGAATATCCTCAGCCTGTTAATGGAGATCCATTCTCCATCAATACCGAGATATCCGATTGTCCCTGGAATAAAGACAATAAACTGGTGCTGATCGGTCTGCAAGGGAAAAAAATCCCTACTGAAAATCTTCCTGCATCCAATCTTGTTTTCCTGATCGATGTATCCGGATCTATGCAGGGGCCTGAAAGATTAGGATTGGTAAAATCTTCCATGAAGATGCTGGTGGATCAATTAAGGGACCAGGATAAAGTAGCGATGGTGGTCTATGCAGGTGCGGCCGGGTTGGTATTGCCTCCCACCAGCGGGGCCAGCAAAACAAAGATCAAAGAAGCGATCGATAACCTGGAAGCCGGTGGTTCAACGGCCGGTGGGGCCGGTATCAAACTGGCCTATAAAACCGCAAATGAATATTTTGTAAAAGGCGGTAATAATCGTGTCATACTTTGTACCGACGGCGACTTCAACGTAGGCGAAAGCAGCGATGATGCCATGGAGAGATTAATCGAGAATGAAAGAAAGAGCGGGGTATTCTTAACGGTGCTGGGTTATGGCATGGGCAATTACCAGGACAGCAAGATGCAGAAACTGGCCGACAAGGGAAATGGCAACCATGCATATATTGACGGGATCACCGAAGCGAAGAAAGTGTTGGTGAATGAATTCGGCGGCACCTTATTCACGATTGCAAAAGATGTGAAGCTGCAACTCGAATTCAATCCTGCCAAAGTACAGGGATATCGCCTCATTGGTTATGAGAACAGGATGCTGGCCAAAGAAGATTTTAATGATGATAAAAAAGATGCGGGTGAACTCGGCAGCGGCCATACCGTTACCGCATTATATGAAGTGATACCGGTGGGCGTGAAAAGTGATTTTTTGAAATCAGTAGATACATTAAAATACCAGAAGAATGTCGTGCCGCTCAGCCGGTCGGCACAGACCGACGAGATACTCACTGTGAAATTTCGGTACAAAGCACCCGATGGGGATGTTAGTAAATTAATTGAACACCCCGTAAAGGACAACCAGGTTGCTATTGCCCGGACCTCGGATAATTTCCGGTTTGCCGCATCCGTTGCGCAATTCGGGATGCTGCTCCGCAATTCCGAATTCAAATCCAACGCATCCTATGCGGATGTATTGAGTCTTGCCCGCAAGGCAAAAGGGAATGATGAAGAAGGTTACCGGTCGGAGTTTATCCGGCTTGCGGAGAGTGCGCAGTTGCTGGCGAAAACGCTGCCCGATTCTAAAAAAGAAGATATAGGCTCCAGATAAAATGAAAAATAAGGAATAAGAAATAAAAAATAAGAAAGTAGGACTGAAAGTTCAATGTGTCTTTTACACATCCCCGGTCGCTTATTTCTTATTCCTTCTTTTTCTTTCATGATCATATACCGGCTTACAATTTTTTAGAAATCCCTATTTAATCATTGTCCCCTGTTCTCTCTTGTGGAGAATTAGAGTGACGCTAAAAACAAAAGCCATGAAAGTTTTATTTGTGAAAAGTAACCTGCCTGCCGGCAGGCAAGGTGTTGTGTTATCAGTTTCAGCGCTGGCTGTTGCCGGGCTGCTTGCTTTCACCAAACTGAATCAAAACAACAGCGAAAAGAAGATCGTGCAATCCTGTAACAATACAGAGCTGGGCCACGCCTGCCTGCCGGCAAGGCAGGTCTGTATTATGAAAACTGTTTTTGGTCTTGATACCGGTGCAAATGAGAATTTACCCTACCGGTTTGAGACACCGGAAAAAGTTGATGCGGCTATTAAGAAAGGATTGGAATGGACGGATAAAGCACAGGGCAATGACGGAGGATGGGGTGCCGGTACACATGCAAGACAGGATATCATGGATCCTCATGCCGTACCCAGCGATCCGGCAACAACCTCCCTGGTGGCCATGTCATTGCTGAGAACGGATAATACTTTGCAGAAAGGGGAATATTCAAAGAATTTGAAAAAGGCAACGGAATTCTTATTAAAGTCCACGGAAGAATGCCCGGATAACCAGCCATACCTGACCACGCTTACCAACACACAACCACAGATCAAGCTGGGAAGAAATATTGATGTGATACTGACGGCCCAGTTCTTCACCAATATACTGCGCTATGATATTGCCGATGCGCAACTGAAGAAAAGAATTGAAAAGGCATTGGATAAATGTATTGCCCGCATCCAGAAAGGACAGGATACAGACGGAAGCTGGAGAGACGGCGGATGGGCGCCGGTATTGCAATCGGCCCTGGCAAATAATGCACTGGAGAGTGCGGATAATATCGGGAGAAAAGTGGATTCATCGGTACTGAACCGGAGCAGGAAATACCAGAATGGAAATTTTGATACCAAAACAAATTCTGTATTGACCGGGAAAGCCGCCGGCGTCATGCTTTATGGTTTGTCAAGCACCACAAGAGCCAGCGCCAAAGATGCCAGGGCGGCGCAGGATATTATTATCAGAGGAATGAATAGCGGTGCGATAAAAGATGATAAGGTGACCGAGGAAAATCTCCGTGCTTCCGGGGTAGATGCAGTAAAGGCAAAAGAATTGGTCGCAGCCTATTCTATCAATAAAGCATCTCAGCAACAGGCCCTTCGGGAGGATGTGATGCAGGGATTTGGAAATAACGGGGGAGAAGAATTCATGAGTTTCCTGATGACAGGTGAAAGCATCCTGATGCAGGGCGGTAATGACTGGAAAAAATGGTATGATATGATGTCGGGCAAGCTGGTGAATATCCAGAACGGGGACGGGAGCTGGAACGGTCACCATTGCATTACCAGCCCGGTTTTCTGCACAGCCACCTGTTTGTTGATACTTTCTATCCACAACGATATGCAATTTTCGATGAATCAGCATCCAAAGAGAAATAGCTAATCATTTAACAGCCGGTTAGTGATAACGGAGTTCCGTTTCTACGGAACTCCCATTTTTAGAACACGGATTTTTTTGATTGGAATTATGCTAATGATCTTAAACCAGCTCATGAGGAAAAGGTTCATATTTTATCTTCTTTTGTGTTCTCTCTCTGGTTTTTCCCAGGATGATACTGCCGTTGCTATGGTTACAGGTAATTGCTGGGGTAATTTGAATAAATTGGATACGCCGGCATTAAAAACAAATGGGTTTGTATGCAAAACCGGCGGGGTGAAAATCACCAACCTTCAGGATGGGTTGGCTAATATGATGCCTTGTTGCGGATTGATAAAGGCAGTACCGGGATTCAAATTATCCTGCCCGGCATCCCGCTTTCCCAATGATACTTTGTTGATCGTTGATGAAGTAGTAACCGATTTTCCGATGCTGTCAAAATTAAATCCCCGGAGCTTTGAAAATATCACGGTATTGTCCGCCCCTTCTGCCATGGCTATATATGGTTCTGACGGAATGCATGGCGCTATCATCATTACCACCAAAGGGTTTAAAAAATTAATTATCAAAGATCATGCGGATGGCAGCCCCATTGCCCGTGCTACTGTTTTATTCACTTCAGTACTAAATGGTGATGATCAATTTCAAATGATGGCAAATGACAGCGGAGTTGTTGTTACAGAGGGTTTGAAAAGTTATAAATACAAAGTAACCATTTCTGCTGCCGGATATAAGTCATTTGAACAGTTTTATGAAAACAGTCAAAACGTTAGGGAAAAGGAAATTTTGTTGTGCCGGGAAATTAAAAGCTGTGACGAAGTTATTCTAACCAACATCTTATGCCCGGGAAGAAAGAGCATCGGTCTTAACTGGTCCTGCGGGATAAGTGGTATTAGAATAACCATTGATTCTGCCATAAAAGAAAAATCATTAACAGGGGCTCCGGTATATAAAATTTATCCCAACCCCGTCCAGAAAGGCGCTTTTCTGAATCTGCAGATTTATCATTCGGGCGGCAATGAAAAAATCGTTCGGGTCATAAGCACAGAGGGAAAGAACCTGTTACTGCAAACCATCCATTCCGGCTATGAAAAAAACCTTTTTCAGTTTCAAACCGATCCCCGCTGGCCAGCCGGGACATATATTGTTCAATTGCTTTATGAAAACGGGATGGTTGCTGCATCTGAGAAAGTAATTATTCAGTAAAAAACCAGGTATGAGCAAAAAAATCCAGCTTTCGATCCCCAAACCCTGTCATGAGAACTGGGATGCGATGACGCCCGTGGAAAAGGGTAAATTCTGCGGTTCCTGCCAGAAGCAGGTCGTTGATTTCAGCAATATGAACGACCGGCAGGTGGCTGAGTTCTTTAAGAAGCCTTCAACGGGTTCAGTCTGCGGCCGATTTATGACCGACCAGCTTGACCGGAGCATTGAAGTACCGAAGAAAAGGATTCCATGGGTTAAATATTTTTTCCAGTTTACATTGCCTGCTTTTTTGATCTCCATGAAAGCATCTGCGCAAAAAACACAGGGTAAAATAAAAGTGAGCAACGTTGCAAAAGATACCATTGCCCGGCCCGTTACCAGGCCAATAACGTTGAAGGGCGATATAGATGTGGTGAGAGATACGATCGAGCCGCCTATATGTAAAGTGACAATGGGAATCATAGCAATGCCTGACCGGCCAATTATCAATGAAAAGATCACCATACATGGCCGGGTGTTGGATGAAAACGGGAATCCGCTGCCGGGAGTATCGGTTATGATCAGGGGAACAAAAACCGGGGCTGTGACAAATGCCAACGGATTATTTTCGATCAGCCCGGAAGGAAACCCCGGTATCATTGCAGTGGTAGCTTCCTCTGTGGGTTATATAACATTTGAACAGGCAATACTAAAAAAGAATTTTACGGATAACATAACCATAAGATTGGAGCCGTTGCAGTCGATGATGGTTGGGGAACTGGTGGTTTGCCGCAAGCCTCCCGTAAAAAAAGAAATAAAAAAAGTTCCGTTGATCCCTGATATCACTGATGATAAACATACTACCGCTTTCAGGGTCTTTCCCAATCCTGTTGAGCCGGGCGCTAATTTGAATATTGAATGGAAGCAGGCTGAAGAAGGGTATTTTTCACTTGAATTGCTGAATCAATCAGGACAATCCGTTCATAAACAGGATATCTGGATCGATCATGAGGCAAGGATTTTAAATGTTGATATTCCCCTGTTTGCAGCAGGAAGTTATTTGCTTTCCATAACAAATAAAAACTCAGGAAAGACTTATACGGAGAAGATCATTGTGCAATAAGAAATCAATTACATCAGGTCATTCTCCAAATGGAGCGATCCGGATCCCTGCGTAATTTACTTTTTCATGATTGAGGATTTACCTGTGCCATTTACTATTGCAGGAATGGAGGCATAGCGTATTTTAGTGTTATTATTTTTTAATCCTAAAATTATACCCTATGAAAAGAACCTTCTACCCCGGACTTATTGCCGGTATTGTGCTTGTCCTGTCGGCCTGTTCCAAATCGGCTGGCGACCTGGTGGCAAAAGAGAAAAATTCTGCAGCACAGACTGCTAAAATGAATCCTGTAAACCAGCAGAACAATCCCATTTTTGCTTCGCAATTTTCCAAATTCTACCCGTTTATTAATCAACCGGAAGAAATGGAGATTGGTGATAATGGTGCGGCGATCGCATCCGGGCAAATAGCTGTATTCTATGTTGTCCTTGCCCCGGAAGTTGCGAATGAAATACCCGTGACAGCAACACTCAGCACCATCGATGATGCCACCGGGGATATCATTGAAACATACAACCTGATCTCATACCGGGATGCAGGAACCGTGGACGCCAATATTCCTGAAGCATTGGTGGGTACACCCTTCATGTTTGCCATGGTAAACCTCGGAAGCAATTATATTGATAAGACCGTAACCTTGTCATCTTATATTGAATTCAACAATGCCTATTCGCCGGCCAGGCTGGAAAGGGCGTTTACAGTGACCCCTTAATAATTTTATAATAGTTAAAGCTCTTCCTGAATAAAACGGGAAGAGCTTTTTTTTGTATTTATTGAAATGACGGATGATATTTCTCCAAAGTCTTTCTCAGAAATTCCCGGTCAAGATGGGTGTAGATCTCGGTGGTGGTGATGCTTTCATGTCCCAGCATTTCCTGGACGGCACGAAGGTCAGCCCCGCCTTCAATTAGATGTGTGGCAAAGGAATGACGGAAGGTATGCGGCGAGACTGTTTTTTTTATCCCGGCTTTCAAAGACAGGTCTTTGATGATGTAGAAGATCATTATCCTGGATAACCCGGTTCCCCGGTTATTTAGGAAAAGAATATCCTCGCTCCCTTTTTTTACGGCAGTATGCACCCGGATATTGTCTTTGTAAATATTGATATACTTAATTGCGCTGCGTCCCACCGGCACCAGTCTCTCTTTATCGCCCTTGCCGATAACACGGATAAAACCAATGTCAAGATAGAGTTGGGAGATCTTAAGGTCAACCAGTTCGGATACCCTTAACCCGCAACTATACATGGTTTCCAGTATGGCTTTATTTCTTCCGCCTTCCGGTTTGCTGAGATCTATGGAGGCAATGATCTGTTCAATTTCATCAAAACTCAGGATATCCGGCAATGTTCTTTTCAGTTTGGGAGCTTCGAGCAGGGTGGTGGGATCTGTTCTGGAAATATTTTCCAGCAAACAATATTTATAAAATGAACGGATGCCCGAAATGATCCTTGCCTGTGAGGAAGCCGTCATGCCGAGTTCGGCAATACTTTTTACGAATGACTGTAAATCTTTTAATGTGATATCTGCGGGTGATCTGAGGGATTGATTGGCCTGGAGGAATTGTGTCAGCAATTCAATATCCCTGAGATAGGCCTGTACCGTATTATCCGATAACGATTTTTCTAATTGCAGGTATGCTTTGAAGCCTTTTTTATAGGGGTCCCACATTGTTTAAAATTCCAGATTCCAAATAACAAATTCCAAATTCCGGGATCAATCAACCATCCAGCTATTCAACCATCAAACAATCCAGCCAACAAACAATTTACTTTAATACAATATTCTTCTCCAGTTCTGTCCACTTATCATCGATCTTTACTTTCACCCGGATCCTTGTTGGTGTAACGATGACGGAGTCAATATACTCATGGATGGCATCATAATCAATGTCAATTGCCTTTCCAAAGGTCATCTGTGCAGTTTTGCCGGTCGCCATCTCTTCCACGAAAATATTTCCCCGGTCGGTATAGGCTATCATATTTTCCGCAATGGAGAATTTAGGATCCATGCTGTTGATACCACTGCTCTTCCTCCCGATCGTGGCTGTTTTATTGAAAGGTAGTTTCAACTGGTAACCTCTCCCGGTGGCACAATCATTGAACAGGAGCCAGGCATAGGCTGTGTCTTTAATAAAACATTTTATATAGTCTTTGTTGATATGAACTTTGTTATTTAAAAAATCAGCGAGGCCTACTTTCCTGTTAACCCCCATCCCGATATAACTCCAGGTGAGCGTATCGGCCATACACTGGCTGGCGCTGATATAAACATAGGGCTTCAGTTTATGGTCACCGGTAAATTTAACCGAATCTTTCAGGCAGGATGTGTCGCAGAATGATTTGGCAGATGTATTACCTGACTTGCAGCCCATAGAATAAATTGCCAGCACAGCGGCTATTGCGGGGATCAATAATATTTTCATCTTTTCATTTTATCGGGCAAAAATAGACATTATAAATTCTTTTATGCAGTTAATATCCTGGGATCTTTCGTTTTTTCAGGAACTATAAGAGTCTATAGTCATTAGTCGTTAGTCGCAGACATGCTGTAACAGTTTTCACGAAAAAATACATGACTTATAATTGAAATAGAAAGTCTATGTTATTCAAGACCCGGGGCTAACGACTAATGACTCAAGACTAACGACTTTCTCTTATCTTCGCCGGATGCACCCGATTCAACCCGTTAATCTCCGTTCATTCAAACAACGAGTCCGCCACAGCAAAAGAAGATTCCGTCTTTTTTTGACCAAACTGGAAAATAAAGTTCCCCATGCATTGGATAAAACAATTGCCAACATTGAAAAAGAAGTATGGAAGGAAGTGGATTGTCTCAGTTGTGCCAATTGCTGTAAGACGATGACACCCACCTTCACCGGGAAAGATATTAAAAGAATATCGGCGCATTTTGGACAGACGGAAGAAGAATTCAAAACCAAATGGCTGCGGCGGGAAAGGGGTGGCGACCGGGACTGGCTGAATAAAACAGAACCCTGCCAGTTCCTCGATATGAAAACAAATATGTGCAGCATTTATGAAGTGCGTCCCGCCGATTGCGCCGGGTTCCCTCATATATCCAAAAGATTTTCAGATTTTGCCCATGTGCACAAACAGAACGTGGAGTTTTGCCCCGCTACATATAAGATGGTGGAGAAGATGATGATGAGTATGAAGTGAATTCGGAGTGGGAAAACTTGAGTCTTGATTATTGAGTCTTGTATCTTGAGTCTTTTAATGAGATAAAAAAGACTCAAGATACAAGTGTAAGAGAACCCCACTAGCCACTCGCCAAACCCACTTGCTATAAAAAAACATCCTCCAGCAAAAAATACTCCGTCTCCCCGCCTTTATTTATGGTGATGGCCAGTATATCATACTGGATCCAGGGGTTACCGGGATGCCGGAAAAGATATTCATCAACGGCGCGTTGCAGTTTCTTGAATTTTTTTTTGGTGACGCTGTCTTCCGGGTTTCCGTAACAATCGCTTTGTCTTGTCTTTACTTCCACGAAATGCAGCTTTTCATTTTTTTTCGCGACAATATCAATTTCATAACGGGAATACCGCCAGTTGATATGCAGAATTTCATAGCCTTTTTCCCGGAGCCAGTCCGCAGCCATTTGTTCACCGTCTTTTCCCAACTCATTATGCAAGGCCATATGCTATCTTTGCATCAAGTTATAAATTCAGTTGTAGAAATCCATCGTTAAAAAACCATTTTAAATCGTTTTTTTATGCCCGGTATTTATCGCCTGAGAGGAACTGTCAAACATTATGATTGGGGAGGGAAAAACTTTATTCCAGCGCTGCTGAATACAGAAAACAAGGACCAGCATCCATTCGCAGAGTACTGGATGGGTGTTCATCCGCAGGATAACTGTACGGCTGAACTGCCCGGGCACCAGCGGGTTCTCCTGAAAGAATATCTCGCACAGCACCCGGAATTCCTTGGCAGGGAAGTGCAACAACGCTTCGGCCATCTTCCTTATTTATTCAAAGTGCTGGATGTACATAAAATGTTATCCATACAGGTTCATCCTTCCAAGGCAGCAGCCGAAAAAGAGTTTGCCCGTGAAAATGATGAGGGAATCCCGGTTGATTCCATCCGGCGGAATTATAAGGACGACAATCACAAACCGGAACTGATGGTGGCATTGAGCGATTTCTGGTTATTGCACGGATTTAAACCAGCCGAAGAAATAACCTATACATTACTGAACGTTGTTGAATTAAGAGAACTATTACCTGTATTCAATGAATCCGGTTATGCCGGTTTATATAAATATGTGATGGAAATGCCGCAGGAGGAGGTGAACAGGATTTTACAGCCATTGATCGATAACCTGGCCAACGTTTACAAAGAAAATAAACCGGATAAATATGATGAGGATTTCTGGGCGGCCAAAGCGGCATACAGTTTTCCGCATCATGGAAAAATAGACCGGGGGATCTTCTCTATTTATCTTTTCAATCTTGTCCACCTGAAGAAAGGGGAAGGTATTTTCCAGGATGCCGGTCTGCCGCATGCTTACCTGGAAGGGCAGAACGTGGAGATCATGGCCAGTTCCGATAATGTATTGCGGGGCGGGCTCACCAATAAACATATAGATGTAAAGGAAGTTTTGAAACATGTAAAATGTGAAGCTACCCATGTAAACATTCTTACGGGAGAACAGGTAAGCGATCCGGAAAAAGTTTATAAAACCAGCGCGCCCGATTTCCAGTTAAGTGTTTTTGAACTGAAAGCCGGCGATGCAGTTTCTTTTTCACCGGTTACCGCCGAGATCCTTTTGCTGACCGAAGGAATGGCTGAACTGGATAATGGTAACGGGGCATTAAAACTGGAGACGGGTCATCCTTCCGCGATCGTTTTTGCGGGAAAAGAAGTGAAGCTGAGTTCAGTTTCCGGAGCAACGGTTTTCCGGGCTTCTGTGCCGGTTTAGGCCACAAAGACTCAAAGACACAAAGATTCACAAAGAAATTCTGACAGGCTTTGTGTTACTTCGTGTCTTAGTGCCTTCGTGGCAAAAAAAACATACCCGGTGAATAAATTGACAATCTGTTTGCCCCAATTCATTTATTTTTGCTCATATCTTAATTAATTTATCATGAAGACCAACGGACGCTTAATCCTTTTTACAATTATTCTGGTTGCTCTGGCAACGGCCTGCAAGTATTTCTTCGGACCCGAGCTGAGCTGGTCCGGTTTTTCGCCGGTAATTGCCATCGCCTTATTTTCAGGGATGATCATCCGGCAAAAGAATATGTCTTTCATACTTCCCCTGCTGGCCTTATTGATCAGCGATGCAGCGATCCAGTTTTTATACAGCCAGGACCTGTTTCCCTATGCGGGTTTTTATAAAGGTCAATGGTTAAATTATCTCATCTTGTTAACCGCCACGCTGATCGGGTGGACATTAAAAGGCAGAAAATATTCCGGAATATTTGCCGGGGCCCTGGCCGCCCCCACGGTATTCTTTCTTGTTTCCAACTTCCTCGTATGGACAGGTTCACAAATCACTTACACCAAAGATTTCAACGGGCTGATGAATTGCTATGAGGCGGGTCTTCCTTTCTATAGAAATTCTTTGATAGCCACTATGCTGTTCCTGCCGGTTATTCTTTTCAGTTACAATTATCTCACCCGGAAGAAAGCGGAACTAACATTGGCTTGAACCTTTTTCTAAATTATTTGAAACCCATCTGCTTGCGGCGGTGGGTTTTTGTTTTGGCCACAGATTACACGGATCAGCACGGATTGATTGCTTCGCAATCTTTATTCTATGTCTCGAATTACGTGAAGGAGTAAAGAAATTTATTTTTTGAAATCTCCTAATGAGCCGCAGGCAGCTAATCCGTGTAAATCTGCGTAATCCGTGGCTAACCATCCGCGCCATGCAGTTTCATGCCATTTGTTTAATACGTGGCTCAAATAACTGTTCCTTCGTAACCTTCATCATGTATCAGCTTTTGGAGATGCCCGTCTGCTGCTGCTGTTGCTAACTGATCACAGCGGTTATTATACGGATTTTCTGCATGTCCCCTGATCCATATGAATTTGATATGATGTTTATGGGAGAGTTCGTAAAATTCTTTCCAGAGATCCGGGTTTTTTTTCCCGCCTTTGAAATTGGTTTTGATCCATTTCTTCAGCCATCCTTCTTCCACGGCCCGCACGATATACTGGCTGTCGGAATAAATAGTTACGTTCAATCCTTCTTTCTTCAATGCTTTCAAACCCGCGATCACGGCCATCAGTTCCATGCGGTTGTTGGTCGTGAGTTTATAGCCCTGTGATAATTCTTTGCGATGCTTGCCGCTCATTAATATCACGCCGTAACCACCCGGACCCGGATTGCCTCTTGATGAGCCGTCGGTATAGATTGTAACGGTAGAATTCATAAATGAATAATAAACATCAGAACACGGATAACACGGATTGGATAGATTTTCACGGATTTTATTGGTAATAAAAAATCCGTGGTTATCCGTTAAATCAGTGTCATCCGTATGCTTGTATTTATACCTGGAAAACACCGGTCTTCAACTCCTTTATCAGCGGATTACAATTCGCTGCAGCAATCCCTTCACTAATCACTTTCCTCGTATCCACCGGATCGATGATCGCATCCACCCATAATCTTGCTGCTGCATAATAAGGGGATGTTTGCTTATCATACCGGTTCTTAATTTTTTTCAAAAGTTTTTCTTCTGCTTCAGGAGTTATCACTTCGCCTTTTGCCTTCAATGAAGCTTCTTCAATCTGCAATAATGTTTTTGCCGCGGCATCGCCGCCCATCACCGCGATCTTAGCCGTGGGCCATGCATAGATAAAACGAGGATCATAAGCTTTGCCGCACATGGCATAGTTGCCCGCGCCATAGGAATTACCGGTGATGATCGTAATTTTCGGAACAACGGAATTCGCCACTGCATTCACCATCTTTGCCCCGTCCTTGATGATGCCCGCATGTTCGCTGCGGCTGCCGACCATGAAACCGGTCACGTCCTGCAGGAACACCAGGGGTATTTTTTTCTGGTTGCAGTTGAGTATAAAACGGGCTGCCTTATCGGCGCTGTCATTATAGATCACTCCGCCCATCTGCATCTCGCCTTTTTTTGTTTTTACTATCAGGCGCTGATTCGCCACGATCCCGACGGCCCATCCATCGATCCTTCCGTACCCGCAGACGATCGTCTTGCCATAATCCTCCTTGAACTGTTCGAATTCACTGTCATCAACGATCCGTTCAATGATATCCATCACATCATACGGCTTTCCATCGGACGGAAAGAGGCCATAGAGTTCTTCTGATTTTGTCTTCGGTGCTTTTGATTTTATCCTGTCAAAACCCGCCTTCGGTTTTTCCCCGAGCATCGAA
>CAZQGZ010000096.1:0-3747 GCA_964592935.1 uncultured Chitinophaga sp.
CACCAGTTCCATGGGCTCCATCTTTTCCAGGATGGCTTTCTTTGAAATTTTATCTTCCGCTTCTCTTCCCTCTTCCTCAAAATGTCCCGCATCCGTTATGTTACGCACATAACGAACCTTGTACCCCAAATACATGAGGTAACGATAGATCACATCAAAAGTTATATAGGGTCTTGCATGACCAAGATGACTTTCACCACTAACCGTTGGACCGCACACATACATTCCTACATGACCGGGAGTAAGCGGGGTGAAAACTTCTTTCTGCCGGGAGTATGAATTATAAATTTTCAGATTGCTCATATAAGTTGGCTGTCAGCCGTTAGCTGTTAGCTGCAAAAATAAGGTATTGTCATTGGCTCTAAAATGAGCCATTACTTAATTTAATGTGACTATCCTTATTAGATTAAATTTATTTTTTTCCCGGATAAATCTGTCCTTGCTGGTTTTCTTCACTTTTTAATTCCTTATTTTTCATTTCTTATTTTTTATTTGCAGGTCCGCCACCAGCATGTAATGATCAGAGAGATTTTTAACAATGCGGTTAAACTGTTTTATTTTAAAATTTTTATCGGCAAAAATATAATCAATACGAAGGGTGGGTGATAACCCTGAAAAAGTCCGGCCGATCCCAAAGCCCTTTTTTAAAAAAGCATCCTGCATACTGGCCTTTACGGCTTGATACGTATAAGAATTGGGTATATCATTCAGGTCGGCGCAGAGGATCACCGGGTGCGGACTGTCTTCCAGCACCTCTTTGATGATACCGGCCTGTATGCTCCGGTTGGAGATCCCTCTTTTCAGTTTGGATAAAATGCTGCGGGAATTGCTCAGCAAACTGTCTTCGGCGCTTTTAATCTTGTTGATCCTTTCATAATCTTTTTTTCCCAACTGCAGTGACTGGAGATGCGTGGTGTAAACCCGAACCGTGTCATTATTCACTTTGATATCCGCATGCAGCAATACATCCGGTAACGTCGGCCGCGGGTAACGGATCAGGCCGCTGTCTACAATGGGAAACTTTGAAAAGATGATGGAACTGTAAAAAAGGCTGTCGCCATCGGTATCGAATGAAAAATAATAATAAGGATAACCCAGTTCCTGCCGGATAGGCGTTATGTTGTCATAATAATCCGGGAGCGTGGATGTATGAAATTCCTGCATGCAAAGCACATCGGCCTCCTGTTGCCTGATAAGGTCCAGCATTTTGAGCCGGGTCTGGCTTCCCTTGTTATTGTTACGTTTCATTTCAATGAAACGGTCCACATTCCAGGTAACAACCCGGATGGAAGCCGGATCTTTTTTATAATGAAACACACCGGGCCGGTGAAAAGCGAAAAAAACCAGGATGCTTTTATAACTCAGCAGGAATACCAGCCCGTTGATCAGCGCATAGCGGTATTTGAAAAGAATGAGCCACCAGGCGATGATGATTATGATGATAAGTAACAGGAACGGAAAAGCAAGGCCCAAAACAGAAATGAACCACCATTTTTGGGGATTCAGGAAAGGCGCCAGGCAGGATAACAAAAAAAAGAAAACGACAATGACATTGCCATAAATAAAAAAACGTTTGGTGAATAAGCGGAATCCGGAAGCCATTCATGCAATTTAGGAAAAAAGCCATTAGCCGTTAGCCATTTGCTTGTGTCTACCGCATAGTAACAATCATTTTTTAATTAAAGGCTTAGAGCTAAAAAACTCTAATAAATTATTGACGTTGATTGAAAATCGTACAGAAGCTAACAGCTAATGGCTGATCGCTAAAGGCAATCGGCTCACAGCTCCTCTTCCCCGGCTCTCTTTAATAATTCCTTTTCTTCTTCTGTCAGTGCGTTATACCCCTTCTGGTTTATTTTATCCAGTATTTCATCAACACGCTGCTGGGTGAGGTTGGGTGTTTTGGTATATGGTGTTCCTGATGACCGGTAAAACAATTCGTCTTTGATACTCTTCCCTTTTTTGGGTTTATCGGGATTAAAAAGATTATTCACCCAGTCAAAGAATTGATTCATCCATTTACTCCAGTCATATCCCATTCTTAAAAAAAGTACAAATAAAAACCCCGTGACGGCACCGGCAATATGTGCAATCAGATACCCCGTATCGCTGACCGAAACCGTTGCCATGCCCGAGATGATGTAAAAGACCGTCAGTGACCACAAAGGAATACCGCCGCTGATCATCGGGAAGATGCGGTAACCCGGTGACAGCATGGTAGCCACGATCGCCAGCGCCATCACACCCGGTGAAGCTCCCCAGGCATGGGCAAAGGGTAATTGTGTATGAAGCGATGGCAGCAAATTATATGCGAGCACAAAAGCAATGGCCCCGCCTGTTGATCCATATATAAAAACAGGAATAATTTTTTTGTTGCCCCTGCTATCCTGGAGGATATAACCAAAACACCATAACCAGAGCATATTGGTCAGTATTTTCCAGAAATTATCATGAACAAACATATGCGTGATGATGGTCCAGGGTTTGCCCGGCAGATTGTTCAGATCAGCAGGAAGAATAAACAAACTGAGTACATCTTTATTGAAATAGGCAAGCACTTCTTCTTTGGGATACCTGAAATACCAGACGGCTTTCATAAATGCAAGCCCGGCATACATAATAAGACAAATGGCGATAAGCAGCATCAGCATATTGCCGCTTTGACCGATCGACATTCTTTGTTCACCGGAACCAGAGAGTTTGTATTTCTGTTTTGAATACGGCATGGGGTGAATTGTCAATGGTGAATGGTGAATAACAAAATACAATCCATTCGGAATTGCTTAAATCACAGAATTTTTTTTCTTTTTCTCCTTTACTCTTTTATCCTCTTAGCTCAATACAACGATTTACGGTTCGTTTTATTCCAGATCAATACAATAATAAATCCTGTGATCGCCCCTCCAAGATGGGCAAAATGTGCCAGGTTATCACCGCTGATCTTTGCCACACCGCCAAATAAATCAATGGCCGCCAATCCCAGCATGGCCCATTTGGCTTTTACCGGGACCGGTATGAGCATAATGTATAATTCCGTATTGGGAAATAAATAGGCAAAAGCCGCCATGATACCCATGATGGCACCGGATGCGCCCAGTGCACCAGCCAGTGCACCGCTATATTGATTAACTCCTGCCTGGTCGTTTGCCTGTATTGCATGCAATAATTGTTCACAACGGAAATATTGCATGATCAGGTGCAGGGCGGCCGCGCCGATTCCGCAGGCAAAATAGAAAAAAAGGAATCGTTTGGCTCCCCAGACATTTTCAAGTACACGCCCAAACATCCAGAGCGTAAACATGTTGAACAATATATGATAGATCATCGGCAAGGGAGCATGGGCAAACATATGCGTGAAGACCTGGTATGGCTGAAATTGAGGTATATGTTCTCCTGCACTGATACCGGCCAGGGCCCGGTTCAGTTCTCCGGATATGACCGGCCGCAGGATCAGTTTTTCAGTCAATTGATACTGCTGATCGAAAATGGCCTGCGCAACAAAAACCAATACATTGATGATAATGAGATTCTTTACCACCGGGGGGAAACGGTCCACACGTGTATATCGGAAATTGCTCATAGTTGGTAAAATTAGGCTAAGAGATTAAAAGAGAAAAAGAGAATAAAGAGTTGGGGCAAACATTATTTTTTTCTTTGCATTTTTCCTGATTGCTTTTCTCTTTTACACCTTTTTCTCCTTGCTCAATTCCATGGTTCCGGGTTTTTGGCTAAGAGGTTAAAAGAGAA
>CAZQGZ010000096.1:3847-7297 GCA_964592935.1 uncultured Chitinophaga sp.
GTTCCGGGTTTTTGGCTAAGAGGTTAAAAGAGAATAAGAGGCAAAGAGTATGGTTCGGTCATCTCCCTCCTTTTCTCTTTTACTCCTTTCTTCTCTTAGCTCATTTCCATTGTTCCGGGTTTTTGGCTAAGAGGTTAAAAGAGAAAAAGAGGCAAAAAGTATGGTTCGGTCATTTCCCTCCTTTTCTTTTTTACTCCTTTTTTCTATTAACCCATTGTATTTCCTTTTAATTTCAGTTGCACCACATTCTCCATATGGTGCGTTTGGGGAAACATATCCACCGGTTGTACTTTAATTACTTCATATTTTTCACCCAGCAGGCGAAGGTCCCTTCCCTGCGTGGCAGGATTGCAACTCACATAAACGATCACCGGTGCGGCTATTTCAAGAAGTTTATTCACCAGTTTGGGATGCATTCCCATCCGGGGCGGATCGGTGATGATGACATCAGGTTTTCCATGTGCTGCAAAAAAATCGTCAGTACATATATCAATCACATTGCCCGCTATGAATTCTGCAGTTGATAAATTATTCATGGCTGCATTTTCCTTTGCATCTTCAATGGCTGCTTCTGTCATTTCCACCCCGATGATCTTTTTAGCTTTCTTGCTTACAAAAATGCCGATGCTTCCTGTACCGCAATACAGGTCATACACGATTTCATTCCCGGTCAGTTCAGCAAAATCGCGGGCCACCCTGTATAATTGTTCTCCCTGCGATGTATTGGTCTGGAAAAAAGATTTGGGCCCGATCTTGAATTGAAAATCATCGAGCCTCTCTATCACATATCCCCGGCCTGAAAAAGTTATGGGTTCCAGGTCGTGCAGGCTGTCGTTCCATTTGGTATTGACCGTATATAATAAGGTGGTGATAGCCGGAACTTTCTCCTGCAGGTATTGTAATAATTTTTCTGTCTTTTCTTTATCATCCTCAGCAATGATCACATTGGCCATTACTTCACCGGTGGAGCAGATTCGTAACTGGACATTCCTTAAATATCCTGTATGATGCCTGACATCATAAAAAGATAAATGATTGGCAAGGGCATATTCACGGATCGTTTCCCTTATTTCATTGGAGGGTTCAGGTTGTAAGTGACACTGATGAATATCAACGACCTTATCAAAAAGCCCCCGGGCGTGAAAACCAGCCGCCCCCCTGACCCCCGCTGGGGAAGCCTCCCCAAGCCCCTCCGCAGGAGGGGTTTTAGTGTCGTCAAATTCAAAAAGATTTTCCGTTTTTGATGACTCCAATATCCCCCCTGCGGGGGGTGGGGGGGCTTTTTGATACTCCCTTTCCGGAATATATCTCATCGTCCCGAAAGTATATTCCAGCTTATTCCTGTAATAGCGGTCCTTTTTTGCACCCAGGATGGGTAAAAATTCGGGCAGGGGAATTTTTCCGATCCTTTGTAAAGCATCTTTTACCTGTTGATGCTTGAACTTTAGCTGTTCTTCATAAGCCACCATCTGCCACTGGCAGCCTCCGCAATCACCGAAATGTTCGCAGAAAGGAGTAACCCTGGCGGGAGACAATAGATGAAATTTCAGGGGGTATCCCTCGGCCCAGTCTTTTTTATTTTTAAACAAAAAAACATCCACCACATCACCCGGAACGGTTCTTTCCACAAAAACCACTTTGCCTTCCCAACGGGCCAGGGACCTGCCTTCCGCAGCAAAATCCTCCATACGTATTTGTTCCAGGACGGTGTTTCTTTTCTTTTTGCGGGGCATGTGGCAAAAATATGCGTTTAAAGTATCAGGTTTAAAGTTTAAAGTTGTTCGGCCAAAGGCAACCATTTGTCTATCTAAAGGGTCTTTTATCCGCTGATAACTTTAAACTTAAAACGTTAAACTTTTAAACCATTTAATATCTTTACCGGCTCATTCTGACTTATGAAACGAATTTTACTTTTTTTACAATTGATGACGGGCTTTGCAGCTTTTGCGCAGACAGGTTATGAGATCAAAATAACCTTTAAGCCTTTTAAAAAACAATACATTTACCTTGGCCATTATTTTGGCAAATCCTATCCCATTATCGATTCCGCCCTGCTGAATGATAAAAGTGAAGCGGTATTTAAAGGAACGCAGAAATTGCCGGGTGGTATTTACCTGGTCGGCTATCCCAATAAATCCGGTTTTTTTGAAATCCTGGTTGATAAACAACAAAAATTTTCGGTGATTGCCGATACGGCCACGATTACTAAAGGTGTTAAGTTCATTAACTCCCCGGACAATACAGCATTCAACACCTACCAGCAACAAATGGCTGTTTCCGGCAAAGAAATTAACGCCGCGCAGGAGCAATTGAAAAATGCCGTTACCGCAAAGGATTCGGCTCACTGGAAAGATGAACTGATCCGGCTGGACAAAGAAGTCATGGATTTCAGAGAAGGATTGATCAAAAAGGATCCTGACGGTTTTCTCAGCACATTATTAATTACCATGCGGGAACCCCAGCTCACCGGCCGTTTGAAAGATCCGGCCAACAAAACCGATTCACTTGATTCGTACAATTTTTATAAAAAACATTACTGGGACGGGGTCAATTTCTGGGATGGCCGGCTGGCCTATACCACGTTGTTTGAAGAAAAACTGGATAAATACTTTGCTCAGCTGGTTGTGCCCCAACAGGATTCAATCATCAGAGAAATCGACTGGATGCTCGGAACGGCTTCTGTCAATGAAGAGATGACCCGGTTCCTGCTGATCAAATTTGTCAACCGCTACCTCAACCAGAAATACATGTGGGAGGACGCCATCTTTGTACACCTGTTTGAAAAATATTTTGCACAAAAGGAATATCCCTGGCTCAACGATAAAGGACGCAAAGTGATCACCGACCGCGCTTATAGTTTAATGGCAAACATCATGGGGAACCCGGCTTCTGATATTGAATTGCCGGATACAGCAGGTAAGGCAACATCACTTTATGATCTGAAGGCCGATTATACCATTGTGGCTTTCTGGGATCCAACCTGTGGCCATTGCAAAGAAGTGCTTCCCAAACTGGATTCTTTTTACCAGGCCAAATGGAAAGCAGCCGGTCTGAAAGTTTTTACCGTGGCCAAGGAAACGGATGGCTCCAAGAAAGACTGGCTGGACTTTATCAACCAGCAACACCTGAATGAATGGACCAATGTGTATTATTCAAAGGCAGATGATAAAGCCAGGATCGATGCAGGCATCCCCGGGTATTCACAGCTTTATGATGTACTTACATTCCCGACATTATATTTGCTGGACAAAGAAAAAAGGATCGTTGCCAAAAAACTGACCTATCAGCAGATCGACGATGTATGGCAATTGAAAGTGAAAGGGCAGTAACCGGATTCTGGCTGCCAGACGCTGGTTCCTCTTGATCTCTGCGTAACTTTACAACCCTATTTACAAAAGAATCAAGAATCAAGAATCAAGAATCAAGAATCAAGAATCAAGAATCAAGAAT
>CAZQGZ010000096.1:7397-13578 GCA_964592935.1 uncultured Chitinophaga sp.
CAAGAATCAAGAATCAAGAATCAAGAATCAAGAATCAAGAATCAAGAATCAAGAATCAAGAAAAAAATATGAATAAAAAAACTTTTTTTATACTTATTGCTTCATTTGGAATGTTTACTGCATCATCCCAAACCCTCTTTACATACGGAAAATATAAAGGCGATGCCAAAGAATTCCTTCGGGCCTTTAATAAGAACAATACGTTACCGGCTGCCGACAAAGCCAAAGCGGTGAGCGAATATCTTGATCTGTATATTAAATCGCGGCTGAAAATACAGGAAGCCTATGAAAGAAGATATGATACGTTGCCGCAGATAAAAACGGAAGTCGAAAACCTGCGTACCCAGATCGCGGAAAATTTCATGACGGACCCGGAGATGTCGGCGCGGCTCACCAAAGAAGCTTTTGAACGCAGCCTGAAAGACATACATGTGGCGCATATTTTTATTTCCTTCAGGAACCCAGCCGGTATCATAGACACCATTGCCGCACAGAAAAAAAGGGATGACATGTTGCAGCGCCTTCAAAAAGGAGATGATTTTTCAACGGTGGCGCAGCAAATCTCCGATGACCCTGCGGTGAAGGATAATAAAGGAGACCTGGGATATATCACGGTGCTGACCCTGCCTTATGAATTTGAAAACACCATTTATTCCACCCCGGTTGGCAAATACTCATCGGTTGTCCGTTCTAAAATCGGTTATCATATTTTCAAAAACCTGGGAGAAAGAAAAGCGATCGGGAAAATAAAAGCCCAGCAAATATTACTGGCCATTCCGCCCGGTTCTGACGATGCTGCTAAAAAACAAATTGCCTCCAGGGCCGATTCATTGTATAAAAAAATCATGGCGGGTGAAAATTTTAACCGGCTTGCTTCGGCATTCAGCAATGATTATATCAGCGCGGCTGCAGGAGGTGTTATGCAGGATATCGGTGTTGGCCAGTACGATCCTGTTTTTGAAAATGTTTTATGGTCCTTAACCAAAGATGGCGCTGTCAGCAAACCTTTTTTTACAAACCATGGATGGCATATTGTAAAAAGGATCTCGCTGAAACCGGTTATCACTGATCCGGCTGATAAATCCAATATGCAGGAAATTCAGCAACGGATCATGACGGACAACCGCTGGACTTCATCCCGTGATTTTATTTACAACCAGGTGATGAAAAAAGCCGGGTTCAAAAAATATCCATATGATGATGCCGCGCTTTGGAACATGTCGGACAGCGTACTTGACCTGAAACCCATGCTGCCCATTGGCCGTACCATCATTGCCACCACTCCGTTGTTCAGCATCGGCGATTCCATTTACGATGCCACAAAATGGGTAAACTATGCCAATACCTACCGGTATAAACAGGACGGCAGCGGCCCCAAACCCCATGAACAGGTACGGGAAGAATGGGTGCAGTTTTCCATTGTCAATTATTATAAAGACCACCTGGAAGATTTCAGTGAAGAATTCCGCAACCAGATGCAGGAGTTTAAAGACGGCAACCTCTTCTTCGAGATCATGCAGCAGGAAATTTGGAACAAGGCACAAAGTGACAGCGCGGCCCTGTTGTCGCTGTATGAAAAAAATAAAGGCAATTACCTCTGGAAACAAAGCGCCGATGCGGTGGTGTTTTTTTGCTCGGATGAAACAGCTGCCAAAACCGCCTATAACGATTTGAAAAAAGATCCGGCTAACTGGAGAAAAGTTGCCGATATGTACCCCGATAAAATAGTGGTGGATTCATCAAGATATGAATGGAACCAGTTGCCCAACCTGAATGCCATGACGCCAAAAGTGGGAATGATCACAACGCCCCTGCTGAACAAAATGGACAACACCGCATCCTTCGCTTATGTAGTAAAAGTATATCCCCAGCCTACCCAGCGAAGTTTTAATGAAGCAAAAGGGCTATTGATCAACGATTACCAGGCGGTATTGGAACAGGAATGGAACGATGCGCTGAAAAAGAAATTCCCGGTGGTGATTGATCAGAAAGTGCTGGCTGATATTTCTAAGTAAGTCAGAAAGACGGAAAGTCGGAAAGAATTATCCTGATTGTACGAATGTTCTTCCGGACTTTCGGTCTTTCGGTCTTTCGGTCTTCCGGACTTTCGGTCTTTCGGTCTTCCGGTCTTTCGGTCTTTCGGTCTTCCGGACTTTCGGTCTTTCGGTCTTCCGGTCTTTCGGTCTTCCGGTCTTTCGGTCTTCCGGACTTCCTGTCTTTTCATTACAACTCTCTCACCACATTCACCACCACTTGCGGTTTACCCAATGTGTAAAAATGCAGGACAGGAACGCCTGATGCTTTTAATTCTTTGGATTGGGCCAACAACCATTCGGTTCCCACTTTTTCAACATCTGCATCATCCCTGCATTTTAATATTTCACCGGAAAGATCAGTGGGAATATCCACATAAAAGGTTCTTGGTATAATGCTGAGTTGCTTTTTGGAAGTGATTGGTTTCAGCCCGGGGATGATGGGAACAGTGATGCCCGCTTCCCGGCACAGGCTTTGAAAGGCAAAGAATTTATTATTGTCAAAAAACATTTGTGTCACGATATATTCCGCGCCGGTCTCCACTTTTTTCTTCAGATACATCAGATCGGTTTGCATATTGGGCGCTTCAAAATGTTTTTCGGGATAACCGGCCACCCCGGCACAAAAAGTGGTGCCGCTGGTTCCTTTTAATTCCTCTTCCAGGAAAATACCTTTATTCAGGTTGACTACCTGTTTTAAAAGATCGATCGCATATTTATGACCACCCGGCTCCGGTTCAAAGGCTGTCTCGTTTTTTGCAGCATCGCCACGAAGCACCAATACATTGTCAATGCCGAGATAACTTAAGGTCAGCAGGGCATCTTCTGTTTCCTGTACGGAAAACCCGCCGCAAATAAGATGTGGCACCGTGTCAACATCATACTTGTTCATGATGGAGGCGCAAATGGCTTCAGTTCCCGGACGTTTGCGAATAACCACTTTTTCAAAACTGCCATCCGCTCTTTTCTTGAATATATGTTCGCTGCGGTGGTACGTAACATTGATATACGCAGGCTTTAACTCCATCAGGGGATCCAGGTGATTATAAATAGCAGCGATACCTTTCCCTTTCAGGGGAGGCAGGATTTCAAAAGAGACCAGGGTATCTTTGGCTTCGTTGATATGATCAATAACCTTCATAAGGTTGCAAAGCTAATGATGCGGGGGCATTAGTCAAAAAACTTGCGAGTCCCGCTTGTAAAGCGGGACGAAGCAATCTCCTCAATTCTTCCACCGGAAGAATTGCTCACTTCATCGTTCTTTCATACAATGGAGTATATCCCAAAATTCTGTTACAACAGGGGTTAAATTTACCCCACGTCAAATTGTAGTTAAATAGATCAGAAAAATCATTCGTTGCGCATCATAGCTTATTTTTGCTACCATGCCTGTCACCATCGAAACAAAAGGCCTTGTAAAAAAATATGGCAAACGCACGGTTGTCAACCAGGTCTCCTTTGAAGTAAAGCAGGGAGAGATCGTTGGTTTGCTGGGACCCAATGGCGCCGGCAAAACCACTTCGTTTTACCAGGTAGTGGGATTGATCAAACCCGATGAGGGAAGGGTTTTCCTTAATAATGAAGATATCACCCACCTGCCCATGTACAAAAGGGCCAAGATGGGTATCGGTTACCTGCCGCAGGAACCTTCTGTATTCCGCAAACTGAGCGTGGAAGATAATATTGCGGCCATCCTGGAAATGACCAAACTGACCAAACAACAGCAGCGGGATAAACTGGAATCATTGCTGAATGAATTGCGTTTGCAGCATGTCCGTAAAAACAATGGCGATGTATTGAGCGGCGGTGAAAGAAGAAGGACCGAGATTGCCCGGGCTTTATCGGTGGACCCGAAATTTATTTTACTCGATGAACCCTTTGCCGGTATTGACCCCATTGCCGTGGAAGATATTCAGTCCATCGTGGCCAAACTGAAATATAAGAACATCGGTATCCTGATCACCGATCATAATGTGACAGAAACGCTTTCCATCTGCGACCGGGCTTATTTACTCATAGAAGGAAAAATATTCAAACATGGCACGGCGGAAGAACTGGCTGTAGATGAAGATGTGCGGCGCTTGTATCTCGGCAGGAATTTTGAACTGAAACGGAAAGATTATCTGCATGAGGAAGCCATGAAAGCCGGCAATGCTTTGCAGCAATAAATTTTTGACGGTACTTTAATTTTTCTATTTTTCACTACGCGTAATGAAGTTGCTCTCCCCCGCGATATCATCCCTGGCCCGCATGCGGCTCTGGCGCATCGAAGCCTGGCGGAATAACCCGCTGGATGCGCAGCGCGAAGTACTGCAGGAACTGGTCACTTCAGCACAATACACCGAGTTCGGGAGAAAGCATAATTTCTCCAATCTCTTCAATGTCCGTGATTTTAAGACAGCCGTTCCCATTCATGAATACGATGATATCAAGCCCTATATCCAGCGCATCATGAGCGGTGAACAGAATGTTTTATGGAACACCCCCATCTATTGGTTCGCCAAAAGCAGCGGCACCACCAGCGATAAAAGCAAATTCATCCCGATCAGTGATGAAAGCCTCAAAGACTGTCATTTCAAAGCAGCCAAAGACGTGCTCACATTATATTACCTGTATAATCCCGATTCGGCATTGCTGACCGGCAAGGGCCTGGTGATCGGGGGCAGTCACAATATCAACCCCATGAACAATGAAGTGCAGTATGGTGATCTCAGCGCTGTTTTGCTTCAAAATTCTCCCTTCTGGGGACATTGGTTACGCACCCCCGATCTCAGTATCGCAATCATGGATGAATGGGAAAGCAAGATCGAAAAGCTGGCACAGAGTACGATCAGGGAAAATGTGACCTCGGTATCCGGCGTACCAACCTGGACCATGGTCTTGTTCAAACGTATCCTCGACATCACCGGTAAAAAAACCATCAGTGAAGTCTGGCCATCGCTGGAATTATTCATGCATGGCGGTGTTTCTTTTACACCCTATAAAGAACAGTTCCGGAAACTGATAGGTAAAGAGATTAATCACCTCGAAATGTATAATGCAAGCGAGGGATTTATTGCAGCACAGGACATGCCCGGTGAAGACGGCATGTTGTTATTTACCGATCATGGTATTTTTATCGAATTCATGCCCGTGAGTGAATACGGGAAGAAAGATCCTCAGACGATCGGGTTGAGGAATGTTGAACTCGGAAAAAATTATGCACCTGTCATCAGTACCAACGGCGGGCTGTGGAGATACCTGCTGGGCGATACCATTCAATTCACTTCGGTAAGACCCTATCGCATAAAAGTATCCGGCCGGTTGAAACATTTTATGAATGCCTTTGGCGAAGAAGTCATCGTTGATAATTCGGATATGGCTATTGCGGTGGCGGCGGGAAAAACAGGATCTGTTGTCAATGATTATACGGCTGCCCCCATTTATTTTTCTGAATCTTCCAACGGTGCACACGAATGGCTGATCGAATTTGAAAAAGAGCCAGGCAACCTGGATGTATTCGCCCGGGAAATGGATATAGCCTTAAAAAATATCAACAGCGATTATGAAGCCAAGCGGCACAAGGATATCGCCCTGCGCCTGCCGATCGTTCATTCCTTGCCGAAAGGAACCTTTGCCGAATGGCTACGGGGAAAAGGAAAACTGGGCGGACAGCATAAAGTGCCAAGGCTCAGTAATGACAGAACATTGGTGGAAGAAATTCTACAGTTGAATTCGGCTACATTTGCGAATAAATAAATCATCATGAAATTACTGGAAGGGAAAGTGGCCATCATTACCGGAGCCGCCCGCGGCATCGGTGAAGGCATCGCTTTAAAATTTGCAGAACAGGGTGCATCCGTTGCTTTTACCTATGTGAGCGACAGCAGCGCTGAAAAAGCGGCAGCCCTGGAAGAAAAAATAAAGACACTTGGATCAACGTGCAGGGCCTATAAAAGCAATGCCGGTGACTTCGCCCAATGCGAAGCTTTTGTAAATGATGTGCTGAAAGAATTCGGCACCGTGGATATCTGCGTGAATAATGCCGGTATATCCAAAGACAATTTATTGCTCCGCATGACGCCGGAACAATGGAATGATGTGATGCAAATAAACCTGAACAGCGTTTTCTTTATGACCAAACAGGTGATCCGGCCCATGATGAAAGC
>CAZQGZ010000097.1:0-13491 GCA_964592935.1 uncultured Chitinophaga sp.
ATGGGCAGCGGCTTTGCCACCAAACTGGCCTGCGATAATAATCCCCGTTACCTGATCCTCGATGCCCCTTATTTCAACTTCTTAAGGGTCATTGAACGTTTTCTTCCGATACTTCCCGTCCGGCTGGTACTCCGTTTTCACCTGCGAACCGATCTCTGGTTACCGAAAGTAAAATGTCATACTTATATTATTCATGGCACCAAAGACATAATCATCCCTATCCGTCACAGCGTGGCCCTGCAAAAGATCAACCCCGGAAAGATCACCCTCATTAGGATCCACGGTGGCGGGCATAATAACCTGCCTTCGTTTGACGAGTATCACAATTTTGTGAGGGATATTTTGAAGTATTAGGGCGAGTGGGGTTTGGCAAGTGGCTAGTGGGAGTCGTTAGTCATTAGTCATTAGTCAGGTCTATATAAATGAAAGTTAAAAAATTTGCTCTTGAAATAAAACGGCGAAGCCCCCCCACTAGCCACTCTCCACTTCCCGCTTCCCAATTGTTAAGAATAGTCTAATTGACATCCCACCTGCTTAACATGGACTATTATTTGAACGTCTGATAAGTAAACGGAGGAATGTATGAAACCGAAACTTTACATTTTACTTGTTGCAGTGACCAGTTTATTTGCTTTTTCCTGCAAGACCGCCAGCAAACTATACGAAAAGGGAAATTACGATGAGGCCGTTGAGCATGCTGCCAAAAAATTGCAGAAAAACCCGGATGATCCCAAATTAACCGGGATCATACAGGAAGCCTATCAATACGCCGTGAAGGATCATGAAAGCCGGATCCGCAGTCATTCGGAAAGCAATAATGAACTCAGGTGGGAATGGATGTACAACGAATATGCTTCCCTGCAAAGAATGTATGAGGCCATTTACCGGGTGCCTTCCGTTTTCCGGCTGGTAAAACCTCTTGATTATTCGTCTTATCTCGTTACATACAGCGAAAAAGCAGGAGATACCCGTTTTGAAAGGGGCCTTGCATTCATGCAGTATCCGGATAAAGAAAGTTCGCGTAAGGCTTACCGGGAGTTCCAGTCGGCCCAACGATTCAAGCCGGGCAACATAACCATTCTGCAGAAAATGAAAGAGGCTTATGAAAATGCGGTGACCAATGTGGTCATCCTGCCTATGGAACAACAATATGGTTTCCGGTATAGTTCCTATCGCAACAATTACCGGAATTTTGATGAACAGCTGCTGCGTGATCTCCGTTTCAATTCCGGTAATGAATTTTTAAAATTCTATTCCGATTGGGATGCATCGGGCAAAAATATCAGAGTTGACCAGGTGGTTGACCTGCGTTTGGTTACTATGAATATCGGCCGTTATTATGATGACCGGAGCCGGAGACAGGTTTCAAAAGAAGTGGTGATCAAAGAAACCGTTTACCGCCCCGATTCCATTGTAAAAGAATACGGGAAAGTATATGCTGAGATCACAACCACGAGACGCACCATGCGCTCGGATGCCATGTTGCAGGTGAATGTAAGGGATGCCAATGGCGGCTGGTTGTGGAGCGATCATATCAACAGCGATTATAACCGGACCATTGAATTTGCAACTTATACCGGAGATGCAAGAGCGCTTAGCGAAAGTGATAAGCAATTGATTAACCGCAGGCAGGAACAAATGCCCCCTGAAGAAGAGATCATCCGGTGCATGCTGGAGGAGATAAGCAATAACGCATTGTATAGAATCAAAAACTATTTTAACCGGTATTAGGCCGGAATTACCCGACGGAAGCCGGAACTCTGTTCCGGCTTTTTTTTAATTGTAAAAACCTGAACATTGAATCTTAAATCTTTCTTATCCAATAAGAAAACGCAAGGTTCAACAATCAACATCCTGGTTTCTGCATATCATCACCATCCTGCCTGCACCCTGGAATATCCTTTCAACCTTTTTGTACCCATAATAGAAAAAAAGCTTCCGGAATCCATGGATAAAAATTTGTCTATGCCGAAAAGCATCCTGGAAAAATAACTTCATTAGATCTGACAAAAGTGGCCATGGCACACCCTTTATTCATTACCTTCATAATAGGCCTGGCCCCAAATTTTTTTCCCATTTCATCCTAATTTTTTTTACCTTGTTTATACAATTCTTCCAGCACTCAATTGCAACATCATGCAAAAGGCGGCTGTACTATCCGGGTTTATTCTTATTGCCGGCATTGTATTAATGACCGTGGTTATTTGTTTTAGTACCGGATGCAACAATAAAAAACCGGATCAACAGTTTGGCCATGCCCGTATATCCACAGGCAAAACAACCCGGCTTGTTAACCAGGTTGTCTCAGCCGGTGGCGGGACTGTAACCGTTAACAAACCCGGCGACCCGATGAATGGCCTGAGCATAGAAGTCCCTCCAGGCGCCTATACCGGTGAACATCCGTTTGAAATATCTTCTGCCCCGCTGACCAATTATGATTGCGGACCTGATTTTCATCCGCTGACACCTCTGATCAGTATTTCCAATGGTGGTGGATATGCCAGGGAAGCCATGACGCTGACCATCCCCGTACAGATACCGGAAGGCCAGTTTGCCATGGCTTTTATTTATGATGAAGAAAAACACGAATTGGAGGGCATGCTCCTGCTTGCTTCCGGGAACAACGAGGTTGTCGTAGCCACAACCAATTTTTCGCCCGCTTCAAGACACAGCGGTCATTATGGTTCATCGGTTGCGGCCGGTGTTTCCGGTATCATGGACAACGATGAGGATGTTGAAAAAATAATTATCACTTCTGCAAGTGAATCCACCCTGCTGGGTGATTATGAATCCGGTTTTAAGCCGGGCACGGATGATTGCCCTTTCGCCAACTATGGATCATGCTATGCTCCTTCCGGTGAATGTAATGGTCAGTCCTTGACGGAGATCTGGTATTATTCCGAAAAAAAATCACACGGCTCTCCTCCTTTGTACCAAGTACTGGATAACGACGGTGAAAACATAACTCCCGGCATTTGGCAGGATGATGCGAACGGTATCAAACTGGCTTCGGTGATGCAGTATGATTATTCCGCGTTCAGTGTTTTGTTCCGTGGTGTGGTAGGGGCCTTGTCACTGGGTGTACAAACGGCCTTTGCGGATGATGTAACCATGAATGCATTCCGCTATGCGCTGAAACTGACAAAACAACCTCAACTGGTTTGTATCGCGATCCCGGGACTCACGATGCAGCGGCATGCCATGGTACTGTATAAGATCCAGGGCAACCTGCTATATGTGGCCGATCCGAATTTTCCCGGTGATTCAAAAAGACGGATCGTGTATGATGAGGTGCAGAAAGCATTTCTTCCTTATGTATCGGGAGAAAATGCCAATGCGCTGGGCTCATCGTATCCCAGTATTTTCTATATGCCAAAAAGTGCTAATCCTTCATGGCCTACTGCGAAAACGAACTGGGAAAAATTTGAATCTAAAACAATTGGCCAGGGAAAGTTTCCGGATTATTCCATTGTCGCACTCAATGAACAGGATGAATTTGTTCCGCTGGAAGACGGGTTTAAAGTCCCGGGTACCGGCCGGCTTACATTGAGTGTACGCAGCGAAGGGAATAAACTGGGATTGCTTTTTTTTGATGCGCAGGGAAAAGGAATGCTCAATGAAGATAATTCCTTGCAGTTGCAAAACGGCACACAGCGGCTGGGAATTGAAGTAACGAAAAACGGTATGTGGGCCGGGTTTACATGGGTTACAGTAACGGCAGAAGGATACGAACCCAATGTGGGCGGTCTTACCATGAATGGAAAGTTATCCCTGCACCTGGATATTGACGGAGAAAACAAAACGATCGACTCGGCCACTTTTACATATGATGATGTGTACGGTCTTTCTATACAGGCATGGAGCCCGCGGCTGCCCGAAGGGATCTATGCATTTGATTATACATTGAACTTACATGTCCGTGGTCTTAACGGGCCGGGTATCTATACGCCGGATGAAGGCGGTTCATCATCTTATCTCTGGCAATATCACTCCTACCCGCTGGATAAAGAAAACAGCGGCCGGGTTACCATCACGCACTGGGCCGAAAATGGTTTTGACGGGCAATTCTCGTTTACGGTAAAAGATGATTCGGGAAACAGGAAAACCCTCACCGGTGACTTTCATTATTCAAAGTAGCGTTGCTGCCTTCATTGTTAGCTCAAAAAATCCGCAAAGAGAATCAACGGCCGGCCAGGAATCTTTATGTGATTGCCTGTACAGTATTTCTACCGGCGGAAACGCATCGGACATTCATGATCTTCATGCACAGGGCGCACCAGCCTGCTGAAAGAATATTCTCCGCAATCTGCAGGTTATATTTTGTTCGGGATGAAAAATAGACCTGTTGAAAAGGATCTTGCCGATCATTGATTCCCTGCCCGGGAATGATACTATCCGGTTTCATCAACTCATCAAAAGAAATGTTTGTCATTATCTTTGCGCCGCATGAAGAAGAAAAAAATCCTGAAGTGGATCCAGATCATTGTTATTATATATGTGCTGGGCGGTGTTGCCCTTTATTTTTTGCAGGATGCCATTCTTTTTCATCCGGTATCCCTGGAACGGGACCATAACTTCAATTTCCCTGAACCGCATAAAGAATTAAGCATTGCTATCAATGAACGGGATACGCTGAACCTCGTTGATTTTTCGGCAACTGATACGGTCACGCGTGGCATCGTCCTTTATTTTCATGGTAATAAAAAAAATATCTCCTGGTATTCGAAATACATTCCTTATTTCACCCGGAATGGTTACCAGGTGCTGATGATCGATTACCCGGGTTATGGCAAAAGCACCGGTAAACTAACCGAAAAGAAATTGTATGAATGGGCCATGCTGGTTTATAAACTTGCTCACAAACGTTTCTCCGCTGACAGTATCATCATTTACGGAAAAAGCATGGGAACGGGTATTGCCGCTCAACTGGCATCGGTCCGCGATTGCAGGCGACTGATCCTGGAAACACCCTATTACGATTTCCCCTCCGTGATCATACATTATTTACCGATCTATCCCGTTCGATGGATGCTGCATTATGATCTTCCGACTTATGAATACCTGAAAACGGTTTCTGCCCCCATTACTATATTCCAGGGCACCCGTGACAGGCTGGTTACCTATAGCAATGCGAGCAGGTTAAAGCCCCTGCTGAAACAAACTGATGAATTCGTAACGGTTGGGGGAGCGGGACATAATAATCTTTATGAATACAGGGAAGTGACCGGTAAACTGGATTCGTTGCTAAGAGATGAAAGGAGATAAAGAGCAATACAGGTGTACCTGAAGGAGAAATGTTTCAACTCTTTTACCGCCTTTCCTCTTTTACCTCCTTTCCTCTTTTTTTCTCTTAGCTTTTGTATCCAATTTTCGCTTTTGAGTCAGGTTCCGATCACTCTTCCAGCAAAACCCTGCTTTTTGTTATCTTCAATTTATACCCCACTCCTGTTTTCAGCGCATAGTTTTCATCGCTATGACTGACCGGGAAACCAAAACAAACCGGGTAATCATATTCTTTAATGATATCGTGAATTATCTCATATGCCGTTTGACCGAATGGCCGCTCCATGTCTTTGATATCGGTGAATCCCCCGATGATGAGTCCGGCCAGACGGGACAATTTCCCGCTGCGCTTCAATTGATGAAGCATCCGGTCGATATTGTAGAGGTATTCACCAATGTCTTCGATGAATAAAATTCTTCCCCGGGTTTTTATGTCTGACGGTGTTCCTACCAAATGCGCGAGCAGCGCAAGGTTGCCGCCAACCAGTTCACCGACCGCTTCTCCCTTCCTGTTGAAATCATGAACGGGACAGGAATATTTCAGTTTTTTTCCTTCCAGTGCATTTTTCAAAGAGAGCACATATTCATTCTTATAACCTTCCTCATTAAACGCAGCGGCCATAGGGGCATGCAGGGATGAAATATAATATTCCGTATAAAGATGGGAATGCAAAACAGTGATATCGCTGTAACCAACGATCCATTTGGGCTGTTTTTTGAATTTTCTGAAATCAATTTTGTCAATGATCCGTCCCGTACCATAACCACCGCGGGCGCAAAGCACCGCTTTTACTTCATCATCATCCAGCATTTGCTGGAAATCATTCAGTCTTTCTTCATCGGTACCGGAAAAATAAGTTATCGAATCGCTGCCAACAGTTTTTCCAACTTTTACGGAGTAGCCCCACTCCTGCAGGGTATTGATACAGGTCTGCGCTTTTTCCATGGCCATATATCCTGCCGGGCAAACTAACCCGATCGCATCGCCTTTTTGCAAATATGGAGGGACTTTTATCATGGCATATCGGTTTTTATTTTACGCCGGTTTACTTCGGCGGTGATCAGTTTCTGCAATTCTTTTGTTACATAATAATCAGGAACATTCTCCGGTTTCAGTGCAGGATCGGGTATATACCAGTTATACTTCTGAAATATTTTCCGGAGCGATTCATCCTTAAAATAAAATCCCATACGGGCATAGTTCAGGTTGCGGTATAACCTGAGTTCCTGGTCTGTTAACCTGCTTATTGCAGTTTCAACGGAATCGCCCCAAACCAGGTCCATCATTCCGGCAAAATCGTTTTTAACAGCTTTATCACACCACAAATTTATTTCATTGTGCAGGTTCCAGAAAGAAACAGAGAGATCCTGGACCGGTTTAAAGCCCGTTGCCCGCAGTTGCAATTTTCCTTTACGCAGGTAAACTACTTTCAATTTACTTCCCTCTTCGGCCATGTAAGGAATATTAAATGAAGTATTGCTGATCCTCCCGATACCTGCCACCTGCCAGGCAGCCGGCGTTGCAGAAAAAGCGGCGGGTACTGTAAAATAGCTGTCATCACCCATATCAATATTCAACTCAAAATCATCGATGCCGCTATTGGCCCAGGTGGTGCCGGTGGTGAGGCGATAATCAAAATCCCTGCTGGCCTCCACAGAACCGCCTCCCTTGTATAAATAGCTATGGCGGATCACGGTGATACCTTTGGAAAAATTTATGGTGAAATAATAGACAAAATCATAGCCGCTTGCGATTTTGGAAGACACTTTAAAACCGGTCGCATCCATCTTTGCAATTTTGTACGGCAGTAATTTGTCACCCGCCATCACCATAAAGTCTTTTACAAAGGGATGTTTTGCTTCTTCTTCGCTTACATCGCCATCAGCAGGAGGAGTTACAAATCCCACAGTCAGTTCCTTTTCAATACCCGGGTTAAAAAATTCGAAGTAAATATCCACCTGCATCCAATCACCCTTTCTTTCCAGGTTCAGGATTTCTTTTTTCAAACGTATGGCTGTTTCTTTTAACGGAATAAGCGTATTGCCGGTAGCATAAAAAACTCCGTCATTGGCCTGTGCCGACAGAAAGAGGAAAAGAAAAAAAATTATATTGATTTTTTTCATGGGGATCACACTTTATGTTTATTCAGGCTAAAGTAACAAGAATTCAATCATTTTGGGATGACGCCGGTATTCCGGTATTTTTGCGTGGATAACCGCAGAGACGCGGAGGCGCTGAGGCAGTATTGTTTTTTCTCTGTGTCTTTCAGTCTCTGCGGTTAGAAATTTATTCATGACAGACCCCAAAAGATATTTAGTTACCGCCGCATTGCCATATGCCAATGGCCCCCTGCATATTGGTCATATCGCCGGCTGTTACCTGCCTGCCGATATTTATGTCCGGTACCAACGGGCGCAGAAAAGAGACATAAAATTTATCTGTGCCAGTGATGAGCATGGTGTACCCATCACCATTCGTGCAATGAAAGAAGGAGTGAGTCCGCAACAGATCGTGGACAAGTACCACGTAATGATGAAAGAAAGTTTTCAGCAACTCGGCATCACCTTTGATATTTACTCCCGCACGTCCAACCCGGTGCATCATGAAACAGCATCTGCTTTTTTCAAAAAATTATTTGAGGATGGTCTTTTCGAAGAAAAAGAAACGGAACAATACTACGATGTGAAGGCAAAGACTTTCCTGGCAGACCGTTACATTACCGGCACCTGCCCGGTCTGTGCCAATCCGGCTGCCTATGGCGATCAATGTGAAAAATGCGGCAGTTCCTTATCACCTGAACAGCTGATCAACCCGCGCAGCACATTAAGCGATGCGGTGCCGGTAAAAAAGAAAACCACACACTGGTATTTCCCCTTGCATCATTATGAACCCTGGTTAAAGCAATGGGTGCTGGAAGAACACAAGGAATGGAAGAATAATGTTTATGGCCAGTGCAAAGGCTGGCTGGATAATGGATTGCAGAGTCGGGCAATGACCAGGGACAGCAATTGGGGTGTAAAAGTTCCAAGCCCCCCGGCCCCCGAAGGCGGAGGAGGAAAAGTGTTGTATGTATGGTTTGATGCGCCGATCGGTTATATAAGCGCTACAAAAGAATTAACGGATAAATGGGCTGATTACTGGTGTAAAGACGACACCAAGCTTGTACATTTCATAGGCAAGGACAATATCGTATTTCATTGTATCATCTTTCCGGCCATGCTGAAAGCACATGGTGGTTTTGTTTTGCCGGATAATGTGCCTGCCAATGAATTTTTAAATATTGAAGGGGATAAGGTATCAACCAGTCGCAACTGGGCTGTATGGATACATGAATACCTGAAAGATTTTCCGGGGTGTGAAGATGTATTGCGATATGTACTCTGTGCCAACGCACCCGAAACCAAGGACAATGATTTTACCTGGAAGGATTTCCAGGACAGGAACAACAGTGAACTGGTGAACATATTTGGAAATTTTGTGAACAGGACCTGGGTGCTGATGCATAAACTCTGTGGTGGCAAAGTGCCAAGATTGCACCTGGATATGCTGGATGATGAGGATAAACTTTTGATCGCTGATATAGAAAGCACCACGGCTGAAGTACAATCTGCTATTGAATATTATCATTTCAGGGATGCTTTGTTCCAGGTTATTGACCTGTCACGTAAAGGGAATCAGTACATGCAGAAGAAGGAGCCGTGGATTAAGGCGAAACACCTTACCCCAACCCTCTCCACAAGTGGAGAGGGAGTCAAAGACCCGGATGCTCAAAAAAGCATTGACAACTGTTTACACATTTGTTTACAATTATGCGCCAACCTCGCTGTCCTTATCAATCCGTTTTTACCAAACACAGCGAAGAAAATGCTGGGCATGATGAAAGTGGTGGATAAAATGCTGGATTGGGAAAATGCAGGTAAACTGAAATTACTGAGCGTCGGCTATAGCTTAAGAGAACCGCAGTTGCTGTTCAGAAAAATAGAAGATGAAGAGATCCGCTTACAAATTGAAAAATTGAAAAGCGGATTGGTGAAACCTGCGGATGAAAAAAATAAACCTGTTAAAATGGAAGAGTCAAAACCCGCAACCGGCAACCAGAAGCCGGTAATTCAATATGACGATTTTGCAAAACTGGAACTGAAAGCCGGATCCGTAATTTCCTGCGAGAAAGTGGAAAAGGCTGATAAGCTTTTAAAACTTGAAGTTGACCTGGGAACGGAAAAAAGAACCATCGTATCCGGAATTGCATTGCATTACAAACCCGAAGACGTTGTGGGTAAACAAGTGATCGTTGTAACCAATCTTGCACCCAGGAAAATGAAGGGCATCGAAAGCCAGGGGATGATATTGACGGCAGAAGACAGTGATGGGAAACTCCAACTATTGAAGCCGGAAAATGTTGTTTCGCCCGGATCGAATGTCAGCTAAAAAAATTTCACGCAAAGACGCCAAGCCGCAGAGAATACCCGAAAGCGCTGTCAACTTTGCGCCTTTGCGTCTTGGCGTGAAACAAATTTTCAGTATCTTATACTCCAATAAATTCTTAGATAATAACCATGCTATTCTTTTTCACCAGGCACTATATTGTTGCATGTTTCTTATTGATCATAGCAAATTGCAGTAATGCACAGACACAGGAAGATTTCAACACCAAACTGTCTGATGTTTATACGAATGCTTCGGATAAGAAAAAGGTTTTGGCTATCGCGAAAGAACTGTACAATATGGTCGAAAAGAAAAAAGACCTGCAGACCTATGCCAATTATTATTTACTGAAAACCATTTTTGAAAACCAGGCCCCGGATGCAGCATTGGCAAAAACCTGCGATGAGAAAGCCACGAAAGCAATGAATGCACTGGTGGGTTTGCCCGCAACGGCAGGCGACACCACCAATAACCCGTTTAATCAATGGTATTATGTCATCTATCCCGGTTTATTCAGCAACAAGGACCCGGATATCGCAACCAAAGCATTGGATTTTATCAATAAGAATCCTACATTTAAAACCCCTGACAGTTATTACTATATCGCCTATGCCTTCGAACGAAAAGGAGATTTCCAGCAAGCCAAAAAAAATTATGAAGCATCCATGGCCATGGAGCCGGCCGATAAGAATGCCTATCGTTCCTATAGTTTCTATGCCAATTTCCTTTCGAAGTCCGGCGATTATTTAAAAGCGGATGAATATATCCGCAAGATGGAACAGTTGTCACAAACGGGCGAAGAGATCTTCCGCAATTCATACAAAGCCGAAGCCATGGGATCCAAAGTGGTCTATTATCTCAATATCGGCGATTACCAGTCTTATTCAAAAGCCTCAGAAGAAAATGTTGCCTATAACTCGGAGCTATGGCACAAGAACAATACAAATCCCTGTGATCCTTATCCGGGTATCCGTTTTCTCAATGCTGCGTATGCCAAAGAAATGATGAAAGAATATGATGCGGCCGAACGGTTATGGAAAAGCCGTGACTCGGTGAACTATATCTGGGTGAATTGTCACAATAAGACATATCCGAACAACCAGTACTATCCCATTTCCATGTACCCGCTTTACCTGGTGAAGAGAGGTAAATATTCAAAACTGGCAAAGCCATTATCATTCTCTATCAAAGAAACGGAAGATCACTACAACAGTTATGCCCAGTATGCCGATATCAGTGTCAATTTTATGAAAGCAACACACCTGGGTTTTTTAGGCAGTCCGAAATATCCTGAATTGTTTAAATCCATGATGCAACTGGTGAGAACGACGAAAAATTTCCGGGAATCCACCCAGCCCTTTTCAACCTATGCTTATCTCAGCATGCGTGACCGGCGTTTGGATGAAGCCGCGAAAACATACACTGAACTTTTTAACCTGAACGCGGACTGGATCAATGATATCATTTTTACTTTCGGGGAAAAAGCATTTGCCACGTATTATAATTCCAAACTGAAAGAAGGCTATGAAAATTTTCACAGCTTTGTGAAAGTTGCCAAAGAAAAATCCGCAGGATCCGGTGGACAGCCTGCGCTTTTTCCGTCCTTATCGCAACAGGCATACAGCAACCTGCTTTTCACCAAATCCATTTCACTGAAAGGAACGGAAAGAAGAAAGGAAGCATTCGTGAATGCAAATGATCCGGGTATTCTTAAATTATACAATGAATGGATCGATAAAAAACAACAACTGATCCGCCAGTATATGAAAACGGATGATCCTTCCGGCGCTGATACAACCACCCGGATCAACCAGGAGTTGCTGGGGAAATTGCAACTGGAAGTGAACAAACTGGAAAACGAACTGACAAACAAAGCCAGGGACTTCAAAAAATATTTAAAGCTTACACCCCCCGACTGGAAATCAGTAAGAGACCAATTGAAAGAAGGCGAAGCCGCTATTGAGATGATCCGTTTTCAATGGAGGGACCAGGTTTATTATTCAGATACATCCTATTATGCGGCCTATATCATAACAAAGAACAGTGCCTATCCCGATGTGATCTACCTGCCCGATGCACCTGCAGATCTTGACAACAAATACTTCAGGGCTTATAAGAACAATATCAGGATGAAACTGGATGATAAAGAGTCCTACAATCATTTCTGGAAACCCATCAAAGAAAAATTGACCGGCATAAGGAAAATTTATTTTTCCCCGGATGGCATTTATCATCTCATCAATATCGCCACACTTAAAAACCCCGAAAGCGGGCAGTTCCTGCTTGATCAGCTGGATATCCAGTACACCACATCGGGAGCAGATATTTACAAAGCAATTGGCGGCAAAGAAATAAAAACGGCTGTACTTTTTGGCCGGCCAACTTATAAGACCGGGATGATCAGTACCATTCCTGTTGCCAATGCCAATACAAGATCACTGGTAAGAAGTTTTAAAGATGCAACGATACCCGACCTTCCGGGAACAGAAGAAGAGATCACCAGTATCAAAAAAGAAATGGACCTCAGCCGGATCGGTGTTTCGTCTTACCTGAAAGAGCAGGCCACGGAAGATAAAATTTATAAACTGCATAGCCCCGGCATCCTGCATATTGCCACACATGGATACTGGTCGCCTGCCGGTGATAATGCAACGGAAGGTTATCGCACATTTAATGCCATGGTAAATTCAGGATTATTATTGAGCGGCGTAGTAAATTATTATAGCTCCCCGGTATACCCGGATACTTATGATGGCATACTCACGGCCTATGAAGCGCAGAATCTTGATTTGGAAAACACCTCGCTGGTTATTTTATCAGCCTGTGAAACCAGTTTGGGCTATCTTGATGCGGGTGAGGGTGTGTATGGATTGCAACGGGCTTTCCGTGCTGCGGGTGCATCCAACGTGATGACCAGTTTATGGAAAGTGGATGATGCGGCCACCAAAGACTTTATGATCAGTTTCTACCAGCAATATTTAAAGACAAAGGATAAGAATGCCTCCTTTATATCTGCACAAAAAGCCGCGAAGGAAAAATACAAACATCCCTATTTCTGGGGGGCTTTTGTGATGACAGGGGAATAGGATGATGGATTCTTGTTGCTGGTTGCTGGTAATGAACCTCGCTACAGTTTACAGTATCATTCTACGAACAAAGACTCCCGATCATTAAACAGTTATCCAAAAACTCTTACCTTCGGCTTTTAAATAGTTGCATAACTAACTATCTGGATGCTGGTCCCCGGATACTGGTCGCTAATTCAGAAAATAACAATCATTTAATCCGGCATCAAGCATCCGGAATCAAGAATCTTTAAAGAATGAAACGAACGATCAAGAAAGTTGCCGTCCTGGGTAGCGGCGTAATGGGTTCCCGTATCGCCTGTCATTTTGCAGGAATCGGAGTTCAGGTTTTGTTATTAGATATTGTCCCCAAAGATGCAGCGGCAGATGCAAAGCCTGCTGAAAGAAATAAAATAGTCAATGATGCATTAGCCGCTGCCATCAAATCAAACCCCTCTCCTGTTTATCATAAAGATGTGGTAAAGAAAATTACTACCGGCAACTTTGAAGATAATATGAAAGATATTGCCGGTTGCGACTGGACCATTGAAGTGGTGGTGGAAAGGCTTGACATCAAACAAAAAATATTTGAGCAGGCAGAAAAATTCCGTAAGCCCGGGACATTAATAACTTCCAACACATCCGGTATCCCCATCCACATGATGGCGGAAGGAAGAAGTGATGATTTTAAAAAACATTTTTGCGGCACCCACTTTT
>CAZQGZ010000098.1:0-11642 GCA_964592935.1 uncultured Chitinophaga sp.
CAGGATGCACTGGCCAATTTCAAAAACGGCAGTATACGTGTTCTTGTTGCAACCGATATTGCTGCCAGGGGAATTGATATTGATGACCTGACGCATGTGATCAATTATGAAATGCCGAATGTTCCGGAAACCTATGTGCACCGCATCGGGCGCACGGGAAGGGCCGGGAATACCGGCATTGCCATTTCATTCTGCAGCGTGGATGAACGCGATGAATTAAAAGATATCCAGAAACTGATCGGTAAAACCATACCCGTGGTGCACGAGCATCCTTTTTTAATGAATGCACATGTTTCTGCACCGGCACCGGCTCAACAACAGCGATCTTCCGTTTTTCAACCCCGTCGAAATAATTTTCAGACACAATCGGCGGGAAACGGAAATCATGTAAGAAGAGGATACGGGGCACAGCGCAGGGGAAGCAGGTAAAAAAAGCCGTGTTTCAATGCTTCCTTTGAAATTTTTGAATCCGGTCGGAACACGGGGCTGTCCAAGTGCGTTGATTAATGACGGAAAAAATTTATTTCAGATCCCTCCTGCTATTTATCCTGTAACATATAAACCAGATTACAGCAGTTAACAGGATAGTAAGTATAACATGCTGCGGGATCGCGGCAATTGATTTATTGTATTTCTCGATATCGATCTTTCCAAGGAATGCGGGTACGGGTATCAAACGGTCAGAAATTTCCAGGGGCAAATATCGGCCATTATCATTGGCATAAACCTTTAACAACTGGACAACGATCGGCTCCAGGATCATATAATAAAAAAGAAAAACACCAAGGGCCATGAATGCTTTGCGGATGATAAAGCCAATAAAAAAAGCAATCGACAACTGGGCAAATGTCTGCAGGGCAAACAACCCGATATATTGAGCCTGTCCCCAGGTGTCCTGTATCAGCCGCTCCTGGTTGGTGACACCCATCACCAATGACACAGCTGTGTAAAGCAGGCTGATGAGCAACGAAACGATCAGCACATCGATCAGTTTACTGGATACAAACTGGCTGCGGCTCCAGCCGTCAATGATGTTTTGCCGGTGGGTCTTGAAAGTATATTCATTGCTGATGAACATGATGACCACTACAGCGGGAATAAAAACAAACCAGGAAGAAAAATAGGCTACGGTATGCCAGGCTTCGGGGAATGTAAAGGGATTCCCGATATACACTTTAGCCAGTTGCCCGGCCGTATCGTGCCGTTTGACAATTGAATCATAGGCTTTGTAAAAAATATAATTGATGCCGGGATAGGAAAGGGCCGTTATGGCCATGATCCACCAGAAGGCATTATACCTTTTCATCTTCAGCCATTCTGTTCGTAACAGGTTACTCATAAAAAATCTATTTTGTTTTCCACCGGAACCTCCACTTAAAAATTATATATCTGCCTTTTTTCCCTGATCCTGTTCCTTGTACCCTGGTGTAGCTTTTAATTATTTGTCAATTCAAAAAATCTTGCTTCGAGCCGTTTTTTTCTTAATACCAGTTGTGTCAGCGTCACCCCGTTAGTAAAACAATGCCGGTTGATCTCATCCATCTTTGCTGTTCCTTTCGGGAAAATGATCCGGACCGTATTGTTTTTTTCATCTGCATCTATTTCTTTCCCCAATGATTTCAAAACATTTATCAGTGCATTGATGTCTGGTGCGCTGAGTTCCACCACATCTTCATCCATCATGATCTCTTCCACGTTACCTGAAGTGATCACAACACCTGTTTTTAAAATGGCCGCATGGGTGCAGACCTTTTCCACTTCATCCAGCAAATGACTCGCCATGATGATGGTATGCCCTTTTTCTCTCAGTTCAACGATCAGTTTCCTTATTTCAGCGATCCCGACCGGGTCCAGACCGTTGGTGGGTTCATCCAATACCAATACTTTGGGATCTCCCAATAGCGCAGCGCCTATGGCCAGGCGTTGTTTCATGCCAAGGCTGTACGATTTAAAAGCGCTCCGTCGGCGGTCATAGAGATTTACTTTTTTCAGCACTTCATCAATATCTTTTTTGCTTCCCCTTCCGCTGATGGCCTGAGTGATCTTTAAATTATCTGTTCCGGATAAATAACTATAAAAATTGGGGGTTTCCAGTAAGGAGCCGATTTTTTTACGTTGTGCCGGCGAACCACCCGGTTGACCAAACCAGAGAAATTCCCCTTTATTGGCCCGCAACACATCCATCACGATACCGAGTAAGGTGGTTTTACCGCTGCCATTGGGACCGAGTATGCCGAACACTGATCCTTCCGGAACATCAAAAGAAACATCATGCAATGCCCGGACACGGCCATATGATTTGGAAAGATCTTTGACGGAGAGAACAGTACTCATTTTGTTCCGAATTTGTGCTGAAGTTAGAAGTTTATCTAATAATTATTACAACAAAATGATGACCGGGATGTTATAATTCTGCGAACTTCAACAAATATTTTTACCGATGCTAACCATAATCATAACAGGAGGAACAGGCTTTATCGGGAAAGCGCTTACAAAAAAATTGCTGGAAAAGGGATATCATGTAATCATTTTAACCAGGAAAAAGGCCGGGTATGATCAAACGGTTAACCTCCGTTATGCTACCTGGAACCCGGAACAGAAAACGATCGATAAGGAAGCTGTAGCCTCAGCTGACTATATTGTTCACCTGGCGGGGGCAGGAGTGGCTGAAAAACGATGGACCAAAAAAAGAAAGCAGGAAATTATTTTAAGCAGGGTAGAAAGCAGTAAACTCATCATGGATAGCCTGCGTACTATTCCAAATAAAGTGAAAGCGGTAATAAGTGCATCGGGAATCGGATGGTACCTCACACCTGATCCCTCATCACCGGGTGGCGGGGGGAATGGTCTTCGGAAACTTATAGAGTCGGATCCGGTAGCGAAAGATTTTTTGGGGACTGTTTGTAAACAATGGGAAGAAAGTATTGAACCCGTTGCCAGCCTGGGAAAAAGGTTAGTGATAATGAGAATAGGGATCGTATTAAGTAAAGAGGGCGGGGCATTAAAAGAGTTTATAAGACCATTGCGATACGGAATAGCTGCTATTTTGGGAAGAGGCAGACAGATCATCAGCTGGATACATATGGATGACCTGGTAAACATGTTTATCCGGGGCATTGAAAATGATAAGATGACGGGGGTCTATAATGCGGTAGCTCCCGGACCGGTTTCGAATAAAGAGTTGATCATCTCACTGGCAAAAGCCAGGAAAAAATTTTATATTCCTTTCCATGTTCCTTCATTTTTGATAAAATGGATGTTGGGCGAGATGAGTACGGAAGTTTTAAAAAGTGTTGCAGTAAGTTGCGAAAAAATACAGCGTGCCGGTTTTATTTTTCAACACCCCGCTATCCGGGTGGCTCTTGAAAACATTATAGAAAACCCCGGGTCATTGAAAATGAACCGGGGTATATAAAGGTTTTTTTATTTCATCAGAATGCTTTCTTTTCTTCCGGCATATTCGGTGTTTCTTTCTGTGTATATAAAGCCGGTGTCACTTTTTTCGGATCGCCCTGGTAACTCCAGGTAATATGGCTGATATATTTCCGGAATGCTGCATTCATTTCATCCAGCGTAACTTTCTTCACATCATCTTTAATGGTATTGGCTCTTTTCCAGTTGCCGTGAATCACTTCATTGAAGGCCAGCGAACCGGCCTGGGCTTCGTTGGTTTCCTGCCGGTAATAAACATTGGTGAGGTACTGTGTTTTAATATTTTTTAATTCTTCCTGGGTAAATCCTTCCGTTTTTATTTTTTCGATCAATTGCCTGGCCACCGCAATATATTTATCAGGTTCGGTTGTAGTAACATAAATATTCGAATACGTAGTGGCGCCCTGTGAAAGCCATGCGCCGGGAGCATAGGACAAGCCATGTTTGCTCCTGACTTCCAGGAAATGGCGGGTGCCAAAAACACGCATCGCAAGTATGAATGCATTATAATCGCGACTGCCGGCCAGCGGACCACCGGTAATACCCTGTACATAGTTGGTTGCATTTTCCCGGGGTTGTGGTTTGAACGTGTTCGCTGACGGAGAATATTCTCCTTTGATTTGTTTAAAGGATTTGCCTGCCGGAACCAGGGCCAGGAGCTGTTTAATTTTATCTTCGATCACGGCTTTGTCAAGATCAGCCACTACAACGATCACCATTCTTGATCGGGTGAAAACAGATTGCCAGTGTTTTTTGGTCTCTGCGGCAGTCAGTTTAGAAACTGTTTCAACTGTTCCACCCGGGTCTTTTGCATAACTCTTACCTGAAAAGGCGTTTTGTTTAGCCATCTTATCAATGGCAAAATCGGGATTGGATTCATTGGCCTTGATCGTATTGATGGCATCCTGTTTGATCCGGTCAAACTCTTTTTCATCAAAGCGGGGGACCGTCATGGCATCTACGTATAATGGCCAGACAGTATTAAAATCACTTTTAATGCAATTCATACTGAAAGTGGCATAATCAAGGCCACTGTTACCATTGATCTCCGCACTTACTTTATCCAATTTATCTTTAAAACGGTTCTTGTCATCCCGTTCCGTGCCGCATTCGGTAAGGGCATTGATGGCAAGGTTCTCGATACCGGCCTTCTGGTCAGGATAATTCTCGACCCCTCCTTTAATAATTGTTTGGATAACTATAATGTCGTTCCCGGCAGGTTGTACGATCACTTTCACACCGTTAACGGTCATGTCATAAGCCTGGCCCGTTTGCGCCATAACAGAACCGGCTTCCAGCAATACAATAATGATAAATATATACCGAAGTAATTTTTTCATATCAGGTTTTTTAATTTTTGAAATATTCACCGGGATTCAGTTCTTTGTTCATCTCTGCATTGATGATCATGCCGGCCACAAAAGGTTTTCCGGCAAGGTATTTCAGTGCGAATTGCTGCAAGTCCTGCCTGCTTACTTTCATACAGGCATCCGTATAGTCGGTAAAATAATCCAGCGAAGTGCTGCACCACTGGTACGTCAGCTGCGAAGGAAGTGAAGAAGGTTTTTCATTGCTTCTTATTTTATTCCGGCGGATGATTTCTTTGGCGGTGGCCAGTTGTTCGTCGGTAAAATAATCTGTATCACCAAAATGACTGATCTGGTTCATCAGTTCCTGGTTAAATTCCTTCAGCCGGGCAGGATTGGGAACTGCAAATAAAGAAACGGGACCAACATATTTATTGGTGGAATAACTGAGGTCAGCATAGGTTGCGAGTCCTTTATCAATAAGGGCCTGCTGCCATTTGGAAGAATTCAGGCGCAATACACCGGCAAATACATCTGCAACAACTGTTCCTGCCGAATCGTTCCGGAAATCGGGGCCATGCCATTGAAACATCTGGTAAGGAGTTTGTGCAATGGATGATTCGAGTATAAAGAAATTGTTTTTGACCAGCGGTGTAAACTCCGGGATGGGAAATTTTTCATGCGGGTTAAAATCGCTGGGTTTCCAGTCGCCGAATATTTTCAGTGCATAATCAAAGGCGGCATTGTGTTCCACATCCCCGCAGATCACGAGTACAGAATTATTGGGATGATAATACTTGTCTTTGATGATCATCATTTTTTCCGGCGTAGCGGTGTTAATGACATCATGTTCGCCGATCGGGTTTTTCCGGGTAAATAATTCACCCCAGCATTTTTTCTGCACTTCGATCCACAACTGGAAACCTGGATCACTTTCCCCTCTTTGAAATTCGCCATCCACGACGGGTCTTTCTTTCTGCATGTCTTCGGTGCGGTAGATGGGAAAACGGATGGCGGCATTCATGAAACGCAGCCCGGCTGACAGGCTGTCCTTGTCAAATGTGAAAAAATAATTCACTCTTTCCACATCGGTTGTTCCATTCCATACCATCCCGAGTTCTTCGGTACGCCGGATAAATTTTTCCTGGTCGGGATAGTCCTTGTTGGCTTTGAAAAACATGTGTTCAAACAAATGCGAAAGACCGCTGAACTCCGGCCCTTCGGTATAAGCTCCGTTCTTCACGGCAATTTCAATCGTGGCCAGGGGCACTTTGTGATTTTCAATCACCACCACCTCCAGTCCATTGTTCAATTTCATCCAGTAATAATCTTTGGGTAAGCGGGGTGCCCCGGTTCGGTCTGAAACCACGTTGCCATCCTGGTCAATAATTACAGCTTTATCTGCATCCGCAGGTTTTTTTTCTTCGCTAACAACACCGCTGTTGTTTGTAATTTTTTGGCCGGCAACACTGATCGCAGCAAAAATTAAAGGCAGTAAAAGCCATTTTTTTGTCATAGCATTATTTTTTTTATTATGATTACCACGGGTCAATTTACAGCAGAATTACATACAAAGAAAAAGAAAATTACCTGTTGTTATTGATTTTATAAAGGCGGCATCAGCGGTTGATGCCCGGTAATGTTCAACCCGGAAAATGCAGTGTTGCATGATCCGGGTGCCAGTAATTGGTAAAGGCTCCGAGAATGGCTTTACCATGTTCGTATTTCAGTTTATGCAATTTTAACTGGTCAATATCTTCCTGTAAAACTTTACGGTAGATGGGATGAAGGGTTCCTCCTTTTGTTCCCGCCGGCACACCCGGGTCATACTGAAATTGCGGATCAACCAAAGTTCCTCTCGGGTACATGATACCGGGAACGCCTTTGCCGCGAAGATCCAGATCATCCGGGTGGTCAAGTCCCAGGGTATGCCCGTATTCATGGGCAGCCGTTGTGGATCCCTTGTATAAATTTTCCAGTTTGAAGTAACCGCTGTTGCAACCCAGCCCGTCAACAAAGGAAATATTGCCATATGCAAATTCTTCGATGCGGAAATAATTGTTCCGGGGATCCAGGTTCCGGTATATATCAATATCTGCGATCGAAGGCCGGAAGGAAGAAGTGATCTTAAAAACAACCCGGAATTCAACATCATCGGTCCGGATCATTCCTTTTGGTTCATTCCACATCGTTTCAATTTCATCCCGCATCATTTCGGTCAGCGAATCATTGGCAGCCTGGCCATAGGTGATGATATGGGATCGTATAACGAGTTGTTGTTCGTTTATTTCAGCGGAACCCATAGTTATCAGTTGGCATCAACCATTTTCAGATCTGTTTTCCTGATCCAGCCGTAGATGAATTTCCCGGAGGGAGTAAAGAACTCTGTATAAACCGTTCTTTCTGTTTCGGCAATATTCATAAGCGAATCGCCTTTAACAAAATACTGGTTTTTCGGAAAGGACCGCACCCCATTCTCATCCTGGAAGAGTTCAGCTTTTTTGGAGGTAATGATCACCGTGGCTGATTCGTGGTAATGTTTTCTCAGCCATTCATTATTAAAAACGGGTTGTGTTTTCAACCTGGAATATTCGCCATCTGCATGTACGCCGTTTCCGAATCCGCAATTAAAAGAACTGGAAAGACTGTTGATGGTGATGATATCACCGGACACCCGGAATTTCAGGATACAGGGATTTTCCGCGTCTTCAAACGTATTGTCAAATGATGCTGTATCATTAATGAATGTGATCGTTCCGTCTGTTTCACCTGCATTATAGGAAGGCCCGCCGATCGTTACATCCAGCCAGAAACGGTATTTGTTATTTTCCATTTGCATCAATACGAGGTTGCCGGATGGCCCGGTAGCCTGTTTATCATTACCCGGGTTTTTGGGTGGCTTCAATGCGTAGCCGTAAGCGCCGGAATAATTGACCTGGGCAAATGCCTGTACACCGGCAAAAACTAAGAACGCTGCGGTAATAATTTTTTTCATGAATCTTTATTTTAAATAATCCATAAAGTAGTCGGTTACTTTCTGGTATAGATGCACCCGGTCTTTCCCAATTACATTATGTGCATGCCCGGGATAGATCATATAATCAACCTGCACTCCTTTATCAACGCATGCTTTTACAAAGTTGACCGAATTCTCCTGCACCACCACCGGGTCCTGCAATCCATGGATCAATAATAATTTCCCTTTCAATTTCCCGGCCTGTTTGATCAGGTCGGTTGCCGCATATCCTTCCGGGTTTTCCTGTGGCGTATCCATGTATCTTTCGCCATACATGATCTCATAATACTGCCAGTTCATCACCGGTCCCCCGGCAACGGCCGCTTTGAAGACGCCGGGATGGTTGAGCATGAAATCCGTGGTCATAAATCCGCCATAGCTCCAGCCAAACAGGCCCATGTGGTCTTTATCAACATAGGATTGGGAAGAAAGATAACTTACAGCAGCCATCATATCTTCCATTTGCGCATCGCCATGTTTCCTGAAAATGGTTTGTTCAAAAGCTTTACCCCGGTTATCACTTCCTCTTGTATCAACCGTGAAAACGACATAACCTCTTTGCGCCATATAACGGAACCAATAATCACCCGCGCCACCGTTCCAGCTATTGAGGATCATTTGTGCATGGGGCCCGCCGTACCAATAAACGATGACAGGATATTTTTTGGTTGCATCAAATCCAACGGGTCTGAATAACCTGCAATAAAGGCTATCACCCGCCTTGTTTTTTATGGTAAAAACGGACAATTCACCCGTTGCATAATCTTTTAATGGATCGGAAGCCTGTGAGATGACAATCACGGGTGGAGTCATCTTTATTTTATCCTTCGAAGGCTTTTTCGATTTTGTTTGGGTTGGAATGCTGACATGTACTAACTGGATGGTTCGTGGATTGGATAATGTACTAAAATTATCAAGAACAACACTACCATCCGCACTAACCTGGGTATTGTGAACGCCGTATTGGTTCGTAATTAAATTGATAAGCCCGGATCTCAAACTGAGGACAGAGAGGGTTTTATCAACAGGTGACAGAACTGTTGAAACATAGAAAAGGTTTTCTCCCTTTGCGTCAAATCCTTTTACTTCGGTTACTTCCCAATCTCCTTTGGTCAGTTGTTTGATGAGTTTGCCACTGGTATCGTAAAGGTACAGATGATTCCAGCCATCCCGGTTGCTTTGCCAGATGAATTGTGCCGGGTTATTTTTAACAAATAACATGGGCACAAGCGGCTCCACGTATTTGGTATCGGTTTCTTCAAACAATGTTTTAATAAATTCGCCGGTGATGGCATCATATTTATTGAACCACATATGGTTTTGTTCCCGGTTCAGCACCGCGATAAAAATAAATTTGTCATCCGGACTCCAGGCGATGTTGGTGAGATATTGTTCAACCGGTTCACCCGTCTTCAACCACACGGTTGATTGGCTTTCGGTATTATAAACACCAACGGTTACCTGGTGACTTTTATCACCCGCCATCGGGTATTTGATCAATTCCACCCTGGCAGGACGTTCGGTCCAGCTGATGATCGGGTAATCGGTCACCATACTCTGATCCATGCGGTAAAAGGCTAACTGTTTTCCGCTGTTGCTCCAGAATGTTCCGGTATTGATGCCGAATTCATTCCGGTGAACGGCAGAAGCATAGACAAGGTCTTTGCTGCCATCGGAGGTTACCTGTTTTGCATGCACGCCATCTGAAACGTATAAATTAAAATTCTCGAGATAGGCAACATACCCGGCATTGCTTTCATCGGCATTTTCTTTTTCGGCAAGTTCTTTTTTAAGCAGGGTTTTGATCTTTTTCATCGCAGGATCAAATAAGATCTTATTACCATTCAGATTCATGATCCATCCTTCCGGGGAAAATTTGATAGAAGGCATGGTTTTCATGGTATCAGTCCCGGCCTGTTTCAACCCGTCATTTAACTGGCCCAGGGTAAGAAAGGGAGATTCCGGAACATTCATTTTAGGATTTCCGCGCATCCAGCAATCCTGCCCGTTGTTTTTTTTCAGGTAGATATAATCATTGGTGGCGCCGAAAAACTGTAATTGCTGAAGGTTTTCAGGAGCCAGTGATGTTCTCGCTTTCAGCATGGCATCTTCCAGGCTCAGCATTTTATGCTGCGCGGATGTGCCGGTATAAATTAAGAAAAGCAGGCAGGCAATAAAATATTTTCTCATAATAGTTGTTAAAAAACAAATGTAGACATAATGACAATAAAAAAACCTCCCGGGTTGCGGAAGGTTTATAATAAATGAACGAATTTAATTCGCAAAATATGCTTTAAAGGCTTCGCTCAGCCGGGCAAATTCTTTTTTGACCTGGTTCATACCGATCAGCCCGCCTGACATGCCGGTAGAATCTTTATGAAGCATGAGGGAAAACAGGTCACCTTCATTCTTTATCGTGGCTGATTGTTTGTGATACTTGACAAAGGCGCCGAATAAAAGCCGCATCACCCGGTTGCCTTTTGTATAGGTATGAACATCGCCTTCCGTGGATTTGGGAATATAACCTTCCGAGGCAAAGAAAAGATTCAGTTTGTTTTCCAGTTCTGCCCTGGTACAGCCGGTGATATTATAAATAACCCGGTCTTTGGCGAAGTCTACAACGGTTGCTTGCATGGTGGTTGTGTTTTAGTGGACGACGGAACTCTGTTCCGTCAATATTTTTAAAGATAAACGAAAATAGCAATTTTAACGTACAGATTTATTCCACCTGTACTCTTTATACAATTCAGGATGAAGATATGTCCATTTCCAGTCTTCCCAAATTTTTATCAGCCCGGCTTTTACCGGGTTTAGGATAATATAATTAACTATCCTGTAAAAATGTTTGTTATTCCTGATCAGTGTATCAAAGCTTTCTTCTGCCCAGAATTGTCCCGATCGGTTCAATATTTTATTACAGCGCACCGCTGTAAATTTTTTATGATTTTGCAAAATTACATTTAAAGGGGGGCTGCCGGGCAATGTCAATAACAAAATATGCACATGATTACTCATCAGGCAGGCAGCCCATAAAATATAATGTTTATTATTATTGAACAGAAGAGAATTTAAAACCGTTTCTGCTACCCGGTCGTTTTTTAACCAGTGTGGTTCATTCAGGTTTTTCTCCAGTTCATCATCAAAGGATTCGAAATACATTTCCCTGAGCATTTCTTTTTGTTCCTGCATTTGGTTTTCCGGGCGCTTCTTTTGTATTTCGTAGTCATCTTTCAGGGCTTTAATGGTAGAAACAGGTAATGAGCCGGCAAGACGATAAGTAATAAAGAAAAAATCTTCTTCGGGTTGCCAATGAGGAAGTTTTCTGGTATAGAAATATTTTTCATCCATAATGGAAAACGGAATTCCGTTCCGTTTGTTTAGCCGGAACAGAGTTCCGCCCTCCGGGACAACGGAACTCCGTTCCGAATGTTTGGCCGGAACAGAGTTCCGCCCTCCGGGAAAACGGAACTCCGTTCCGTATGTTTGGTCGGAACAGCGTTCCGCCCTCCGGGACAACGGAACTCCGTTCCGTTGATTTATGAAATTAATTTGACAGGTTTTGCCTGAGAAGTGTTTTTAACGGGATAAAATGTTTTTTTTCGGAAAAAGTGTTGTGAAGATTTCCAGGCTGCCGTATAACGGAACTCCGTTCCGTATGTTTGGCTGGAACAGCGTTCCGCCCTCCGGGACAACGGAACTCCGTTCCGTATGTTTGGTCGGAACAGCGTTCCGCCTTCCGGGACAACGGAACTCCGTTCCGTATGTTTGGCCGGAACAGAGTTCCGCCTTCCGGGACAACGGAACTCCGTTCCGTATGTTTGGTCGGAACAGCGTTCCGCCTTCCGGGACAACGGAACTCCGTTCCGTATGTTTGGCCGGAACAGAGT
>CAZQGZ010000098.1:11742-13412 GCA_964592935.1 uncultured Chitinophaga sp.
GGCCGGAACAGAGTTCCGCCTTCCGGGACAACGGAACTCCGTTCCGTATGTTTGGCCGGAACAGAGTTCCGCCCTCCTTAGTTCCGGATCGGCCTTCCACTTTTCAGCACACTCTGTATTCTCTCCAGTGTTTTCTTTTCCCCGCAAAGTGAAAGGAAGGCTTCGCGTTCCAGGTCCAGTAAATATTGTTCGGTAACCAGCGTTTGTTCGCTGAGATCGCCGCCGCACATTACATAGGCTAATTTTTTAGCAACCACGGAATCATGTCCGGTGGCATAATTGGCGGTCTTCATTGCATGAATGCCGGAATACAAAGCACCAAGAGCAGATTGCCCGAGCACCTTGATATCCTTTCGCTGCACCGGTGTTGTATAGCCGCTGTCAAAAATTTCAATCACTGATTTTTTTGCTTCAGCAATTCTTCTTCCCAGGTTCATCACGATTTCATCCAATCCTTTCCTGTAAACACCGATACCAAAACCTTCATGGGCAGATGTGGCAACTTTTGCAGTTGCTATGGATAGAAAACGATTTTTTAAAGTAATGGTCTCCGGTTCGTCTTCATGCATCTCATCGGATGCTCTCAATACAAATTCCTTGGTGCCGCCACCGCCGGGGATCAATCCTACTCCTAATTCAACCAGGCCGGTATATGTTTCCGCAGCCGGGCAGCATTTATCAGAATGTAAACTGAGTTCACAGGCTCCGCCCAATGCCAAACCATGCGGGGCGGTGACAACAGGAACGGAAGAATATCTTACCCGCATCATCGTATTCTGGAACATGCGGATGGCCATGTCGAGTTCATCATATTCCTGTTCAACGGCCAGCATGAATATCATTCCCACATTGGCGCCGGCCGAAAAGTTGGCGCCTTCATTGGCGATCACCAGGCCTTTATAATTTTTTTCCGCTTTATCTATTGCTGTCTGAATACCGCTTAATACGTCACCGCCGATGCTTCCCATTTTGGTGAACCATTGCAGGCCGAGTACGTCATCACCCAAATCATATAACTTACAACTTCCGTTCTTCCAGATTTGTTTATCGGTGTAATTGCTCATTACAATAAACGCCTCGCCACCCGGAAGCAGTTTGTATGTTTTGGAAGCCGGGTCATAACAATATTTTTTTCCGCTTTCAATTTTATAAAAAGATTTATTTCCGGCAGCGAGCATTTCGTCAACCCAGGCAGCAACTTTATAGCCCGCAGCTTTCATCGCTTCAGTTGTTTTGGCAACGCCCAATACATCCCAGCTTTCAAAAGCACCGATCTCCCAGCCAAAGCCGGCCATCATGCCATCATCCACCCGATAGAGTTCATCACTGATCTCCGGTATGCGGTGCGAGATATACGAAAACAAGCCATAATGAAAGAGACGATAGAATTCACCGGCTTTATCCTGCCCGGCAACCAGCATTTTTAACCGGGTATATAAATCATCGACAGGTTTGGCGGCTTCTATTGTTGCAAACTTTGGTTTTACTCTTGCACCGTATTCCATGGTGTCAAGATTCAAAGTCAGGATTTCTTTTTCACCTCCGGCGCCTTTTGTTTTCTTAAAAAATCCCTGTCCTGTTTTATCACCCAGCCAGTTGTTGGCGATCATTTTATCCAGCCATGCAGGAATTTTAAAATTATCTATCGCTTCATCATTGGGACAATTATC
>CAZQGZ010000099.1:0-10219 GCA_964592935.1 uncultured Chitinophaga sp.
CAACCTTTTTATTCTTATCATCGCCGGACTAATACTCTTACTTACACTCGTTGCATTTATTGCACCGCTTATACGAAGGAATTTATTAAGAAAAGGCATTCATGAAGCATATATTGGCCTGCATGCTGCCTATGTGGGCGGCAGTTTCCAGAACTGGAATCACCTGGGGGCCCGGCTCACAGGTGCGGACATAAATATACAATCTGACATAAGCATATTATACATTGCATTTGAATATCCAACCTTGCAGGGAATGCAACAATCCGTTTTCAGGATACCTGTACCGGCCGGCAAACTGGAGGAAGGGGAAAAAATTGTTGCATTACTACAACAACAAACCGCGCGTCATACTCTTCAGCATCAGAGTTGATTTTACGAAAAACAGTTATCAAAGCAGAAAACGGAATGAACCTGATCCGTTCCATTATTTTGGCAAGAATCTTTCTGCAAGCGATGCCGGCGCTGTGGTGCAATACGCGGTTGTCAGTACATCCTTAAACATCGATTTATTTACTTTCTTAAGATTGACATAGGTAAAACCCATTCTTCCCCAGCCGCCGGGCACCGGGTAAATAACCGTTTTATCATAGGCGCAAAACACAGACTGGTCGACCAATGTCAGTTTCAAACTCACCGTCATGTCTTTTTCCGAAAGAGTGGCAAATATTTTTTTCTTCACCCGGAAAGCCCTTCGGTCGAAATGCGGATGCTCATCCGTTTCGGGAAAAGATAATGCCATTTGCCGGACTGTTTCTGGAGTTATCATTTTTTTCAAAGTACAAAAAATTACACCACTATTAACATCCTTAACATAAAATTTCAAAGCAGTTACCTGAAGTTTTATTAGATTGCACAGAGCATTGCATGAAAAAAATAACCCTGGTCATATTATCATTATTGTTTCTAATCAGTTCCACGGAGTTACATGAACTGATCCGCCTGCCTTTCCTGGTTGCGCATTACAAGCAGCACAGGGTACATGACCGTGATCTTTCCTTCATTGATTTTTTGAAATTACATTATTCCGGTGATCACCCCGCCGATCAGGATGATAACGACGACAATGAACTCCCCTTTAAATCAAAAGACAGCTTTACACATATAGATACCCCGGTTCCGTTGCGCCGCGTGGCTGAAGAAAAACAATATTCCAGCTATGTAAACAAACCGGTTATTTATTTTGCAGAAGACCTTCCTGCTGCCAGATTGTTCTCCATTTTCCATCCTCCCCGTTTCGCATAATTAGATTGAAACTGAAAAGCAACCCATTCATTGAATGGTAACACTATTTTATTCGTAACTATAATATATTAATAATATGAACGCAGCACAAATTCACCTGGCGTTAAATCATGCGCCGTTATTTCTTTCTGTTATCGGAGGCGGAATACTCATAACGGGACTGATAAAACGAAATGAATCCTTTAAAAATTTGTCCTTATACATCCTGGCAGCCGCCGCTGTTTTCACAATACCTGTTTTCCTGACCGGGGAAGGTACCGAAGAGTTGATTGAACATGTACCCGGTGTATCGGAGACTGCCATTGGCAAACACGAGGAGATGGCGAAAATATCGCTCATCGTGATCATCATAACAGGGATAATTGCAATTACCGGCCTCCTCCTGAAAAAGAAAGCAGCTATTGCAAAGATCATTTTTACAGCGGCTTTGGTTTTTTCACTGGCTTCATTTGGTACTATGGCATGGACTGCCCATCTTGGCGGTCTGATCAGGCATAGCGAATTACAGGCCGGATCAACTCCGGGAAGCCCTGAAAACAACCAGGAAGCAGATGATTAAGATAAATAAATGAAAAGAGGCTGCCGCAAAAAAAATCACTCTTGCGTCAGCCTCCTTTTTATAATTATTCCCCGGTATACTTTAAGTTTAAAACGCTTTACGATTTTCCACCGAAGGAACTTTCGGTCTTGTAAAACCTTTTTTCTTCATCTGGTCTTTTACTTCTGTAATGGCTTTTTCCAATTGGGGATCGGTTCCTTTCGCCATGGCAGTAAGATCTTCCGGCACTTCAATATCGGGATCCACGCCATGTCCTTCTTTAAACCAGGTACCATCGGGATTATACATCCTGAATGTAGGTACCGTGATGCTGCCGCCATCAATCAGTTGCGGTACACCACTGATACCAATCAGTCCGCCCCAGGTCCTGGTACCAATCAGCGGTCCCAATTTCTTTTTGCGGAAATAATCCGGGAATGCATCACCGCCTGAACCACTCCACCCATTCATCAGCATTACTTTGGGACCAAAGTGTGCAAAGGGTGGCCAGGGCCAGGTTTCTCCATCGCGAATGGCCCAGAATGCAAGCGGCTCCCGGTTCAGCATTTCAATAAAACGATCCGGTATTTGACCGCCGCTGTTAAAACGTTCATCGATCACCAGCGCCTTTTTATCCCATTGTGCATTGAACTGGCGCATCAGTTCATTCTGCCCATCCACCCCGGTACTGGGAACATAGATATAACCCACATCGCCATTGCTTGATTCTTCCACATGTTTGCGGTTGCTTTCAATCCAAGCAAGGTTCCTTAAACGACCTTCATCACCCAGGGTTTGCACCTCGGTTGTTTTAGCTCCATCCAGGGAAGGTTTACTGTTATATGTTATTTCAACTGTTTTATTGGCCAAACCCTGGAATGCGGCAAATGGTTCCTGTTCAGTTGTAACCGGGATACCATTTACCGCGAGTATATAATCACCTTCTTTTATATCCACACCCGGTTTATCCAGCGGTGAACGTACTTCAGCGTCCCATGCCGCAGGCCGGATGATTTTTCCCACTTTATAAAAATTTCCTTCAGCGGCCCAGTTTATACCAAGATAACCCACCGGGTCGCTCTTAGCCTGTTCTTCATCTCCACCTGACCGGTATGTGTGCGAGGCATTTAATTCCCCGATCATTTCACCCAGTACAAAATTTACTTCTTCGCGGCAGGTAGCTCCGTCCAGCATTTTCAGGTAACGTTCCTTCACCAGGTTCCAGTCCACCCCATGCATACCTGCATCATAAAAATAATCTCTTTCCATGCGCCAGGTATCCATGAATAATTGTTTCCACTCCAGGGCCGGATCCACGATCATGGTCATTTCTGCAGTACGGATTGCTTTTTCAAATTTTTGATTCTCCTCGGGTTTAATTACGGCCCATGTATTCGCACGCTGTACCATCAGTTTCTTTCCGTCTGCCGACAGCCAATATCGGTTCACATCATCCAGGATTGTTTTTTCTTCTCTTTTCTCAATATCAAAATATTTAATCGCAGCTTTCCCGTCACCGGCCCCCGTATTCGGTAAAACATGATACATGACTTTCCCCTTTACACCGGATATATTGCCGTAATTACCTGCCTTAACGGGAAGAACAACCAGTCTTGATTCAAATCCGTCAAAATCAATTTCAACCGGATTTATTTTGGGTTTAGGAGCAGCGGCCAGATCTTTTTTCTTTAAAGAATCAGGTGTCTCCTCGGCTTTTTTTATTGCTACACTGTCATTTTTCGGATTTAATAATGAAAGGGTGCTTTTCTTTAAACTGATCACTGCCGGTTGTGTGCTGTTCGGGTAAATAAATGTATTATCAATACTGCTGTAATTAGGTTGAAAATTCTGGCGGGTAAGCAGGTACAGGTATTTGCCTTCAGGTTCAAACACCGGCGACAAGGAACTGTAATAACCGCTGGTAGCCTGTTGCAGTTTTTTATTTTGCGTATCATAAATAAATACAGCCGTGTGATAATTCTCAAGGTCGCGGCTGTATGTGAGCCAGCGGCTGTCGGGTGACCAGTTACACGTAAATCCTTCCAGGTTGCCATGGCTCATCCGCATTCCTTTATCGATATCATATGTCTGGCCATTGCCCAGGTCATAGATTTTTATCTTCATAGCCTTATCTATAAACGCAAGCTTTTTACTATCGGGTGACCAGAATAAATGATAACGGAAACCGGGGCCATAGCTTGTTAGTTTTTTTGCTGACCCTTCTTTACCCGTTTCCATCATCCATAATTCATACTCCCCGGACTGATCGCTCCAGTAAGCTATTTTGCTCCCATCCGGCGACCAGGAAGGATAACGTTCAGCAATACCCGAACTCCGGGTGAGGTTCTTTATATAACCATTTTCTGCAGGTGCTGAAAAAATTTCTCCCCGGGCTTCTACCAGTACACGGTTACCATCGGGGCTGATGGCAGTATGCTGTATATATTTTTCCGTGGCTTCTGAGACCGGCTTCAACCCGGCCTTATCGGTTACCACATTTATTTTTACTTCCCGGGGTTGTTGTGAGGCCAGGTTGTACAGGTACAATTTTCCGCCGGCTTCATATACGATATCCCCGGGCCCCAGGGAAGGAAAATGAACATCATAATCTTTGTATTTGGTCAGTTGCTCACTTGTTTTTTTATTTACATCATAACGCCACAGGTTCATCCTTGCTTCCGGCCCCCGGTCCGTAATAAAATAAATATAATGGTCATGCCACATCGGCAATTCATCGGCGAAATCCGTTTTGGATGATATATTTTCAGAACGCTGATCCTTCAAATTGAAAATATGAATATCAGCACTCAGTCCGCCCTGGTAACGTTTCCAGGTTCTGAAAACCGTGGTACGGAAAGTCAATGCCATTTGATTTCCATCCGGTGAATAAGATCCAAACTCGGCATAAGCCAATGGTAGTTTTTCCGCAGGACCGCCCGATGCAGGAATGGTAAAAAACTGGTTATATCTTTCCCGGCCCGCCTCCCTTCCCGATGCAAACAGGATACGTTTGCCATCGGGTGTCCAATCCACCACCCGGTCAGGCAATCCATGTTGCGTTACCCGTATGGGTACACCCCCGGAAGCGGGCATTGCATAAACATCCTGGTTGCCGTCATAGTTGCCGGTGAAAGCAATGGTTTTTCCATCGGGGGAAAATTTCGGGAAACTTTCCACACCCGCCGGTGAACTTAATTTATTGGCCGTGCCGCCATCTTTACCCACGATCCAGATATCATTGGCATAAGTAAAAACAATCTGCGTTTGAGACACATCGGGAAACCTGAACAGGCCGGCATCAACCTGGGCCATGGATTTTGTACAGGCAATAAAAACTGGCAAACAAACAATGAAAATTTTTTTCATACTGATTCCGATTAGATGGTTTTAAAAAAACAGATTTGACAGAGCCGGATATTTCCCCGTGAAGCAGGAACAACGGAAGAAAATATTCCTATTCACAGAAAGCAACTTAAACTTAGGCATTTTTCTGATACAGAAACAAAATAAATGACGATTGGAAATTTTCGCTTACAGCCGAAGATACAGGGTGATGATCTTACGTTAAACCACCTCCCCCTCGAGGTCATAGTCATATGCTTTGGTGATCTTCACATTCACATACTCACCAACAGGTAATTTCCCGGAGGAATGAATGACAACTTCATTATCCACTTCCACCGAATCAAACTCCGTGCGGCCCAGGTAACGGCCGGCTTCCTTCTTATCAATAATCGTTTTGAATGTCTTTCCGACTTTTTCCTGGTTCAGTTCAAATGAAATGCCCTGCTGCAGTTCCATGATTTCCTGCGCCCTTTGCTCTTTTTCTTCTGCCGGCACATCGTCATTCAATTCAAACCCGCTGGTGCCTTCTTCATGAGAATAAGTAAAGATGCCAACCCGGTCAAAGCGCTGTTGCTGTAAAAAATTTTTCAGCTCTTCCACATCATCTTCTGTTTCACCCGGGAAGCCGGTGATCAGCGTAGTCCGTAAACAAATACCCGGCACTTTTTCACGAATGGCAATGATCAGTTCTTCCATTTCCTCCCGGGTAATCTGCCGCTTCATGGCTTTCAGCATCTGGTCCGATGCATGCTGCAATGGCATATCAAGATAGTTGCAGATATTTTCCCTTTCACGCATGACATCTAAAATCTCGAGAGGGAACTTTGAAGGATATGCATAATGCAACCGTATCCATTCCAATCCTTTCACATCAGCCAACCGGTGCAACAGGTCGGGCAACATTCTTTTTTTATAAAGATCAAGACCGTAATAAGTAAGCTCCTGCGCAATAAGCATAATTTCTTTTACACCTTTCTTTACCAATCCTTCAGCCTCTTTCACCAATTCTTCCATGGATTTACTTACATGCTGTCCCCTCATCAATGGAATAGCACAAAATGCGCAGGTACGGTTACAGCCTTCAGAAATTTTTAAATAGGCGTAATGGAATGGAGTGGCTAAAAATCGTTCACCGATCAATTCTGATTTGTAATCAGCATCAAATTGTTTCAGGATCATGGGCAATTCCATCGTGCCGAAATACGCATCCACTTCCGGGATATCTTCTTCCAGGTTTTTTTTATACCGCTCGCTCAAACAACCTGTCACATATACCTTATCAATTTTTCCCCTTCGTTTCAGTTCCACCTGGTTCAGGATGGTGTTGATGCTTTCCTCCTTGGCTTTTTCAATAAACCCGCAGGTATTCACCACCACAATATTGTGATCGGATTTTTTGTTCTCATGCACCACGTCAATATCATTGGCGATCAACTGGCCGCTCAGCACTTCGCTGTCCACCATATTCTTGCTGCAGCCGAGGGTGATGATGTTGACCTTGTCTTTATGTAGTCTCCTTGTCTTCATTAATGATTTATAAACTAATTGTTGGATGGCTGGATGGTTGGATTGTTGTCCTGATATCAATCTAACCATCCAGCCATCAAACAATTTATCTTACTAAACTGAACAAACTATCGACAAATTCATGTTTATCGAACACCAGCAGGTCTTCCATCTTTTCTCCCACACCAATAAATTTCACCGGGATCTTAAACTGATCAGCGATCGCCAATACCACTCCGCCTTTTGCGGTGCCATCTAATTTTGTTATGGCCAATGCCGTTACATCCGTTGTGGCGGTAAAATGTTTGGCCTGCTCCAGCGCATTCTGTCCTGTAGAGCCATCCAATACCAGTAAGACTTCATGGGGTGCACCGGGTATCACTTTTTGAATTACTCTTTTGATCTTGCCCAGTTCTTCCATCAGGTGGGCTTTGTTATGTAATCTTCCGGCGGTATCGATTAAAACCACATCGGAACCTTTTGCCATGGCGCTTTGCACCGTATCAAAAGCCACGGCAGCGGGATCACTACCCATGGCTTGTTTAACGATCGGCACATCCGCTCTTTCGCTCCATATAGTCAGTTGATCGACCGCAGCCGCCCTGAACGTATCGGCAGCGCCCAACAACACATTCTTTCCTGCCTTTTTAAAATTATAGGCCAGTTTACCGATCGTGGTTGTTTTGCCAACACCATTCACCCCAACCACTAAAATGATATATGGCTTTGCCGGCAATTCAGTATCAAATGCATAACTGCCTGCCTGTCCGGTAGGCAGGTTTGACTCCGAAGCATCAGCCAGCATAGCCTCAATTTCTTCCTGCAGCATTTTATTGAGCTCTGATGCATTTGTGTATTTGTCTTTCGCTACTCTTTTTTCTATTCTTTCAATGATCTTCACCGTGGTCTCAATTCCCACATCGGCGCCTACCAATGCTTCTTCGAGGTTATCCAGGACTTCCTCATCAACGGTGCTTTTACCGGTGATCGCCTTGGTGATCCGCGCAAAAAAGCCCTCCTTGGTTTTTTTTAAACCATCATCGAGACTTTCCTTTTCTTTTTTGCCAAATAATTTATTGAAGAACCCCATAATCGTGAATTGTGAATGGTGAATGGTGAATAGGGGATCTTTGGTCATAATGTCTTTCGTCATTGACCATTGACTATTGACTATTCACAAAAAAAGCTATTCGTGAATAACGAACAGCTTTCAAATACCCAACCAGCCCCTTCTTACTTCTGGGCCAGGAAATCCTTAATCTTGTCTTTATGAACGATCTGTTCTTTAAACGTGTAAGCTCCCGTTTTCGGGCTGCGTACTGCCTTGATCACTTTTGTCCAGTTCTTCGCTTCGGCGGCTGCCCTTGCATCCTTGGTCTTGATCGCCGTTTTTGCTGCTTTTGCCATACCTTATTATTGTCTTTCTGAGCAAGGAGACGCCGTCGACGCATCGAAGAATCTCCTCACGGTTAATAATTATTTGATTTCTTTATGAACCGTCATCTTCTTCAGGATGGGGTTGTATTTCTTCAACTCCATTCTTTCCGGGTTGTTCTTTTTGTTTTTAACCGTGATATAGCGGCTGGTGCCCGGCTGTCCACTGTTCTTGTGTTCGGTGCATTCCATAATAACCTGTACCCGGTTTCCTTTCTTTGCCATAATTATAAGTATTAAATATGTTGGCCCTGGGCCCTCAATTCTTTTACAACGGTAAACAGACCTCTTTTGTTAATAGTCCGGATCGCATCCGTGGTCAGTTTCAGGGTGATCCATTTATCTTCTTCAGCCAGGTAGAACCTTTTCTTCTGCAAATTGGGCAGAAAACGGCGTTTCGTTTTGATATTGGAGTGAGAAACCTTGTTTCCCCTTACCGGAACCTTACCCGTAACCTGACAAACTCTGGCCATAATTGATAATAAATTTTGGACGGCAAAGGTAAGGGTTTGAAATTAAAAATAAGCCCGCCTGACCACAAAATTTTAAATTAAAATAGTCGGGCAGGAAATGAGGAATAAGAAATTAAAAAGGATTTTCCGGCGTTTTTCCCAGCCGGGGCAGAAAGACAATATCAGCTTCATTTTACCGGGCTGCTTAAAGGTTTATTAAGCAGGCCGGCTTTTGCTGAATGGCGGTTTTCCGGTAGTTTCGCAGCTTCAGTCCGAATAATATCTCTACACTAAAAATCTGAAAAATGGCATACGACGTAGTGGTTCTTGGTAGCGGGCCGGGCGGTTATGTGGCCGCTATCCGGGCATCCCAGCTTGGTCTTAAAACTGCGATTATTGAAAAAGAAAGCCTCGGGGGTATTTGTCTCAACTGGGGTTGCATTCCCACCAAAGCCCTGTTGAAAAGCGCCCAGGTGAATGAGTATATCAAGCATGCAAAGGATTTCGGGATAGAGGCTTCCGGCACGCCAGATTTTACGGCCATCATCAAACGGAGCCGCGGCGTGGCCGATAAGATGAGCAAGGGTGTACAGTTCCTGATGAGGAAAAACAAGATCGATGTGATCATGGGCCTTGGCAAACTGGTGGCAAAGGGTAAACTGGAAGTGACAGATAAAGAAGGTAAGAAACAAACTGTGGAAGCCAAACATATCATCATTGCCACGGGAGCCCGGAGCCGGGAACTGCCGTCAATGAAAATAGATGGGAAAAAGATCATTGGGTACCGGGAAGCGATGGTATTGCCGCAAATGCCCAAATCCATGATTGTGGTTGGCAGCGGCGCAATCGGTGTTGAGTTTGCCTATTTCTATAACAGTATGGGGACCAAAGTGACGGTCGTCGAATTCTTGCCCCGCATCGTTCCGGTGGAAGATGAAGAGATCTCCAAAGAACTGGAAAGACAATATAAAAAACAGGGCATAACGATCATGACCAGCAGTGAAGTGACATCGGTTGATACTTCCGGTGAAGGAGTGAAAGCGATGGTAAAAACAGCCGGCGGTGATATATCACTGGAAGCAGACGTATTATTAAGCGCCGTTGGTGTTTCTGCGAATATTGAAGGCATCGGGCTGGAAACATTAGCCATTAAGACAGATAAGGGCCGCATTATGGTGGACAAATACGGACAAACCAACGTGCCGGGTATCTATGCCATCGGGGATTGTTCACCCGGACAGGCACTCGCCCATGTTGCGAGCAAGGAAGGGATTGTTTGTGCAGAGTCGATCGCTTACAATGAAAACAAATATCACCATCAACCTGAACCAATTGATTACAATAATATCCCCGGCTGCACTTATTGTGTGCCGGAAATTGCTTCTGTTGGTTACACCGAGAAGCAGGCCAAAGAAGCAGGTTATGAAGTGAAAGTGGGTAAGTTCCCTTTGAGTGCAAGCGGTAAAGCTTCTGCTGCGGGCCATCTTGAAGGATTTATCAAAGTGATCTTCGATGCCAAATACGGCGAATGGTTGGGAACTCATATGATCGGGTATAACGTAACCGAATTGATCGCCGAAACAGTTACGGCCCGCAAACTGGAAACCACGTATCATGAAGTATTGAATGCAGTTCACCCCCACCCCACTATCAGTGAAAGTATTAAAGATGCGATTGAAGTGGCTTATGGGGAAGCGATTCA
>CAZQGZ010000099.1:10319-13332 GCA_964592935.1 uncultured Chitinophaga sp.
AAAATCCCCCGCCATATGCAGGGGATTTTTATACTTAGTATAACCCAATTTCTATCAGAGGTTGAATCCGTAACTCACGTAATACAAACCACCCACAGCCGGGCTGCCATAACCGGTGCGGTAATAGTTATTACCGAGGTTGGTGCCGCCTACCCTGAATGTGCTCTTGGTTCCGGCAGGACGGTAAGAAACCTGTGCATCCACCGATGTAAAGTAAGGCAGGGTGCCGCTTACAAAAGTTCCTTCGTAATAATTATTATCCTGGTATTTTACCACTAAATTGAAACCAATGTTGTGACACACATTTTCATTTCTCAAACCAATATTGTAGCGGTATTTCGGCGCATTAAAGTATGTAACATCCCCGGGAGCCACATTTTTCAATACATCCGAGAAAATGTTTCCATATAACATATAATTCTTGAATAGCTTGTATTCAATACCAACTCCCCATCCGTTTGATTTTACAGTGGAAGATGAATTCTGGTTATAAGAAAGACTGTTGCTGCTGAAGCCGGAATAAACTTCATATTTATACCCCGTTGTCTGACCCTGGACTACTGCAGCGGCTATGATGAAGTCCTTATACTGGCTATAGTAAAAATAGCCATCAACCAGCAGTCTCTTTGCAATGATCCCTTTATAACCTATCTCAAATGAATTAACAGATTCCGGTTTTAATTTTTTGAAAACAGCCTGGACCAGCCTGTTAGAGTCTGCTAATGTACCGGCCCTGTATGCCAATACACTGGCCGCCGTATAACCTGGTTTGGTAGTGGTCAGTTTATAATAATCCTGGAATTCCGGTAAACTGCCGATCAGGTAGCTGGTACCGCCACCAAGCCTTAAGCTGATATATTGATTCTGGTTGGAAGGGAAGCGGTAAGATGACTGGTAAGATAACCGGATATTGTTATCTTTTGCTACCCGGATTACCGCAGCAAATCTCGGGGTGAATTTACCTTCAAAATTTGTTTGCTTATCATAACGGCCGGAGACCGACAGTGTCAAAATATCATTTAAGAACTTTTTCTTTAACTGGGCATAGGCGCCGGTTTCAACAACCTTGACAGCACCTGTTGTATCAGAAAAAATAGTTCCCTTGGAATTCAGGACCCATTGTTTCCATTGTGCACCCACAATCAATTCCACCTTATCGGTAAAATGCATGGCATCTGATAAGTTAAGCTGTCCTTCTGCTGAATATAAATCAGACTTGTCTAAGAATTTTGCACCCCCGGGTTTATTCACGGGTGTATTTTTTATCTTACTGGCAGCGGCGTTAAACGCATCGGTTCCGGGTATGAGCCGGTTTGCATCTAATGCGGCACGCAAATTATTATGAATGGTTATATCACTTTGTGCCTGTGTCTGACGTCTTGTTTCAGAAAAGCCGCCAATATACTGAGGCAACCAGACGGTCCCGCTTGCAGAATACGCTTCATTCAGGAAACTTCCCACCGCATCACCGATATAGGAATCACCGGCATTTTCCTGTGTAGTATATCCACGAACCATCCAGTTTTTGGCTTTCACTTCCAGTTTATGCTGTGCCATTTTGAAATTCCGGAGTGAATACCTGTTGGCACCTGTATAAACGGTAGTACCGGTTCCGAAATAGGTATTCCAGGAAGCCTGGATCTTATCCGTAATATTCCAATAAAGCCCGGCATTCAATTTTACATTAAGTGTGTTGTAATCCACCAGGTCCTTTTCAAGATAACCTGTTCTGGAAATATTCTGGTTCCTGTAATAACCATTTTTCAGTCCATTGTAGAATGGGAACATGTTATCAATGGTTGGTTTTACGGCTGGATTATTAATGAATCCGGCCACTGGTGCCGGCCAGGGAAATGTATAAAAACCATCCCGCTGTAAATTTGTTGGATAAAGCGGGTTACCAAGTAAAGTATAATAAGTATTCAATAAAGTAACTACATCAATTGCTCCTCCTGAGGCAGCCAAAAGTCCCCTTCTTGATTGATCCTGCACAAAATAAGAAAATGCATCCATGTTGATATCCGTTTCATCACCATATACATTAATACCGTTGAAATTTGGATCGTTCTGACGATTACCTGCTTTTACGGCGCTGAGGATACCAATTTGTCCTTTATTCCTGTAATCATCCGCCTGCCAGTCGCTACCTTTTATAATTTCAGCGCTCAGTTTGTAAGCGATCCTGTTTTTAAAAGCTCTTGCATAACGGAAGGTCCAGTTGTAATATGGTGCAGGCAAACGCTGAGCACCGTCCACATGCATGATACCCTGTTTGATGTTATAGCTTAATCCCTGGAATTTAAAAGGATTTTTGCTGTTAATAAGAACTGTTCCATTCATACCGCCGGAACCATACAGTACAGAAGATGCACCGGATAAAATTTCAATATTATCAACATCAAGATCTGTTAATCCAACAATTGAACTCACAGAAAAATTTAGACCCGGAGCCTGGTTATCCATACCATCCACCAGTTGATTCAGACGGGTATTACCGCTGGTCACAAAACCACGGGTGGTTACCGTACGGAAAGTTAAACTGGCCGTATGCACATCCACTCCTTTCAGGTTGGTCATTGATTCATACACAGTAGGAGCAGCAATATTTCTGATCAACTGGCTGTTCATTCTTTCAACGGTTACAGGTGACTCAAGTATACGTGTTGGTGTGCGGGTAGCTGCAACAACTACTTCCTGCCCGAGTTCGCTATTCACTTTAAGTTCAATATTCACGGGCTTGGAAGCATCCGAAACAGTCAGTTCCTGGTTATCAAACCCGATGGAACTGAATTCAAGGACAACGGGCAGCTTGGCCACCCTGATACTGAAATTGCCATCCTGATCGGTATAAGTACCGAGGGCCGTGCCTTTCACAGAGATAGATACGGCAGGAACGCTTTCTTTTGATGAGCTGTTGCTAACTTTACCTGAAATGGTAACTGTTTGTGCATTAGCAGAAAGAGAAAAGAGTCCGGCAATCAGCCAGGCAGTCAAAAAGCGGTAGCTTTTTCTC
>CAZQGZ010000100.1:0-13319 GCA_964592935.1 uncultured Chitinophaga sp.
CGCTCCAAGTTCCCCCTTCGGGGGACAGGGGGCTTTATCTGTCAATATCCGGTATCACCAGGTCCAGCGTTCCCATCATCGCCACCAGGTCGCCCAGCTTACTTCCTCTTGCAATGTGATCCAGTACGGACAAATTTGAAAATCCCGGTGAACGGAACTTTATCCTGTATGGAGTTGTGCCGCCTTCACTTACAATATATACACCCAATTCGCCCCGGGCCGTTTCCACTCTTGAATAAAATTCTCCTTTGGGTAATTTCAATACGGCTTTTGTTTTGGCCAGGAAATCCCCTTCCGGGATATTGTCAATTAATTGTTCAACGATCTTAACGGATTCATTCATTTCCCGGATACGGATCATATACCGGGCAAATGAATCACATCCCGTTTCCAGCACTTCATCGAACTGCAGTTTGTCATAGACTTCATAAGGATATAATTTTCTGATATCGGAACTTACGTCACTGCCCCTGGATACGGGTCCGGTGCATCCGTATGCAATCGCATCCTCAGCGGACAGCATGCCCACACCCTTCATGCGGTTTTGAAAAATAATATTCCCCGTCACCAGTTCATTGTATTCATGGATCTTCCGTTTATACAACTTCAGGAATTCTTTTACTTTTTTCTGAAATTCAGGATGCAGGTCATACATCACGCCGCCGGGTACGATATAATTCATGGTCAGCCTGGCACCGCAGGTTTCTTCCATGATATCATTGATCGTTTCTCTTTCCCGGAATGCATGGAAGAAAGGAGTAAAAGCGCCGAGATCCATGGCCATGGCTCCCCACCACAATTCATGCGAGGCGATCCGGGTCAGTTCATCCATCAATACCCTTATCACCTGCGCCCTGGGCGGGATCTCCTGCTGTAATCCTTTTTCGACACATAAGGCGCAGGCATGATTGTTTATATGCGCCGATAAATAATCCATTCGGCTGGTCACATAAATGAATTGACGGTACGTAAGACTTTCACACATTTTTTCTATTGAACGGTGAATATATCCCAGGTGGGGCTCCACTTTTTTGATCGTCTCACCATTCAGTGTGATCACCAGGTGCAATACACCATGCGTGGCAGGATGCTGAGGCCCGACATTGATAACAAGGTCTCCGGTACTGCCATCAGGTCCCGCATCCCCCGAAAGAGGAATTGAAGAAGTATCACTTATTATTTCAGTTTGCCTGAACATTTTTTTAAAGCCTTATCATATTTACGGGATCTTCAAAATCTTTCCGCATCGGGTTTTTGCCTTCCCACCCATCGGGCAATATCAGTAACCGGAGGTCAGGATGGTTCAGGAAATTCACGCCAAACATTTCATACACTTCCCGTTCGTGAAACTCTGCGGTTTTCCAGATGGAAGAAACCGTTTCTATTTCAGGGTTATTCCTGTCCAGTTTGGATTTTACAACAAGATTGTGGCGGTATTTTGTGGATGACAAATGATACACCATGGTCAGATGGGTCTTCCAGTCAACGCAGGTCAGACAAAAAAGATAATCGAAGAATAAAGGCCCGTCATGACGAAGTTGCTGCGCAAAAGCCAACCAGTCTTTCGGTTCAATTTGAATAGTAAGCCATTCACCTGTTTCATCGAAAATAGCAGGTGGAAACAGTTCGCTGATCCTGGCTTTCAATTCTTCTTTCAACATAACTAATCTTTACCTTCTTTGATTTGTTCTTTCGTCAGTCCCTTTTTTATTTTTTGTTGCAGGGTTATTAATGCATGTAATAGCGCTTCGGGTCTCGGGGGGCATCCGGCAATATATACATCCACCGGTATGATATGATCCGCTCCCTTTACAACCGAATACGTGTTATAAAAGAAAGGACCCCCGCTGATGGCACAGGCGCCCATGGCGATCACGTATTTGGGATCGGCCATCTGGTCATATAATCTTTTCAACACCGGTCCCATCTTGTTCACGATCGTTCCGGCTATTATGATCATATCGGCCTGGCGGGGTGTGGCCCGGGCTACTTCAAACCCGAATCTTGAAAAATCATATTTGGCAGATGCCACTGCCATCATTTCGATTCCGCAGCAGCTGGTAGCGAATGTCAGTGGCCACAATGAATTGGATCTTGCCCAGTTGATCAGATCATCCAGCTTACTCAAAACGATACCGCCTCCGGGTATTTCTTCAATTTTACCGGGAAAGTCAACAGATATTTTTTGAGATTCGCTCATTCCGATTCAACTAGTTAATCAATAAACTTGTGTTTACATCCATTTCAACGCGCCCTTTTTATGTGCATATAAAAATCCCATAAATAATATAAAAAAGAAAACAACGATTTCGATCAAAGCGATCCATCCTGCGCTCTTTGCCACCACGGCCCAGGGATAAAGAAAGACCAGTTCCACGTCGAAGATCAGGAAGATCAGGGCAAATAAATAATAACCCACATTTAACTGGATCCAGGTCTTGCCTTTTGTGGGAATGCCGCATTCATAAGGCTCGCCTTTCTGTTTGTTTTTTGTTGCTTTTAATACAAACCGGGAGATAAGTATGGCAATGCCTGAAAAGGCAATGGCCGCAATAATGAGTACAATAAGTGAAGAAGCACCCATAGGCATGTTGAATTGCACGAATATAGTAACTATGGATTAAAACCAAACATGACAATTATCAACGGGGATCTTGCTGAAAATCATTTGCAGTAAAACAAGATTCCCCACTTTGTTTAACCGTATAATTCCTGGTGAACGGTCTTTTTGTCGTAGCCCATTCCGAGGATCCTTTTTTCAGCCTCATCGATCATGTGTTTCCAGCCACACAGGAAAAAAAGGGCATCCTGTTTATCCCTGCATAGTTCCGTATATATGGAATGAACATAACCAGATTGGCCTTCCCATTGCTGCCGCGACAGGGTGGGGATATAATGAAAATCCTTTAACCCGTTTTGCAGTTTTGTCATCTCGTCAAAATACAGGAGATCTTCTTTTTTCCGGCAACCAAAAACCAGGTAAATATTTTTATGTTCTATGGCTTTGTTTTTTATATGGTTCACCATACTGCGGAATGGCGCAATACCGGTACCGGTGCAGATAAGAAAAAGATCTTTATCCAGTTTCGCAGGAAGGGTAAATACACCCTGTGGACCGCGGAAACTAAGTTCACTTCCCACTTTCACCTGGTTGAAGAGGTACTGGGTACCGGCTCCCCGCTGGTTCAGTACTATGATCAGTTCAAAAATGTTGGAACCATCCGGCCAGGAAGCAATGGAATAACTGCGTAACCGTTTGTTTGGTTTTTCATGGATAGGCAGGTCAAGCGTTACAAACTGCCCGGGTTGAAATTCAAAAGAAGATAAATCAGTAACCTCGATCCAGAAACGATGGGTAGTGGCTGTCTCATATTCGATCCGGATAACCTTGCCTTTCCGCCAGGGTAATAAAGCCATTCGTAAGTAATTTGGATAAAGGTAAAACCAGGAGCAGGAATGGTTGTTTTGAAAGCCGGAATTATTTGGCTAAGAGATGAAAAGAGGAAAAGAGGTAAAGAGAAATCCATCCTGAAATCACTTTTCTATTCATGGCGGAAACACTGAACTATACTCTTTTTCTCCTTTCCTCTTTTCATCTCTTAGCTTATCTTTGTACGGCTCATGCGTGCACAGGATCTGCTGGAACAGTATCAACAATCCCCCCGTCTTTTTCAGCTGGCGGACAGGCTCTCCTATGCCCAATCTCAAAGAATTTATCTTAAAAACCTGCAGGGAAGCTCATCGCAGTTTGTAGTGGCCGCTGCTTTTTTACACCCATCCTGTTCGCAATGGAATCATCTAATTATTCTGAATGATGCGGAAGAAGCCGCTTATTTCCATAATACCCTGGAAAATCTCACGGAGGCTTTGGATATTTTTTACTTTCCTTCTTCTTTCAAAAACCGGAAAAATTTTCAGCTCCTGAATTCATCACATGTGATGTTAAGGACCGAAGCGTTGACAAAAATGGCCTCCCCCCTCTCCACTGAAAGCGGAGAGGGGCTGGGGGTTAGGCGAAAGATCCTGGTCACTTACCCCGAAGCCCTGTTTGAAAAAGTAGTGAAACCGGTTACGCTTTCATCCAATATTATTCAAATTAAAACCGGCGATAAACTGAATGTAGAGGGATTATTGCTGAATCTGGCCGATTATGGATTTGAAAGAACTGATTTTGTATATGAACCCGGCCAGTTTGCCATACGCGGAGGTATCCTGGATATTTATTCATTCGGAAATGAAAAACCTTACCGGGTTGAACTCTATGGAAACGATGTCGACTCGATCCGCATTGTCGATCCCGAATCACAGCTCAGTGAACGGAAACTATTACAGGTTTCCATCATTCCAAATGTAGATACCCAGTTTACCGGCGAGGAGAGAATTTCTTTGTTTGATTTTATTCCGCAAAATACAGTTATATGGATACAGGATTATGAACTGTGCAGGGAAAGACTGGAAGATTGCGCAGAAGACCTGCAGGTATTTTTAAGGATGATAAATGAAGCCGGAACCAATACCCGGGAGGCCGATGACGATAAGATAGAAAAGAAAAAAATAACGGCCGGGGACTTTATTGTTGCAAAGGATTTCGAAGAAAAAATTTTTCAAAAACACGTGATCGGTTTTGGCCATTCAGACTCTTTTCCCATTCACTTTTCACCATTGCCGATTCAGTTTTCTACCAAAGCTCAGCCCGCATTCAACCGGCAGTTCGATTTACTGATACGCGATCTCAAAAGTTGGGAAGCAAAAAAATTTCAATTATACATTTTTGCCGATAATCCGAAACAACTGGAAAGGCTGCAGAGTATTTTTGATGACCTGCATGCAGACATTGTTTTTAACCCGGTTAATGTTTCCATTCACGAAGGGTTTATTGATGAAGACCAGCAGATCATTTGTTACACCGATCACCAGGTTTTCCAGCGATATCATAAATACAAAGTAAAACAGGCATATAATAAAAATAAGGCGCTCACCTTGCGCACGCTTCGCGAACTGCAACCGGGAGATTTCGTTACACATATCGATCATGGAGTGGGAATATTCAGCGGTTTGCAGAAACTTGACATCAACGGGAAATTGCAGGAAGCCGTAAGGCTGATCTATAAAGACACGGATATTTTATATGTAAACATCAGCAGCCTTCATAAGATCGCCAAGTACACCGGCAAGGAAGGAAGCGTTCCGAAAGTGAATAAGCTCGGCAGCGATGCCTGGAACAGGCTGAAGGAAAAAACAAAATCAAAGGTCAAGGAAATCGCGTTTGACCTGATAAAACTTTATGCCAAACGAAAAGCTCAACAGGGATTTCAGCATGCGCCGGATAATTATATGCAAACCGAACTGGAAGCCTCTTTTATTTATGAAGACACGCCTGACCAGAGCAAGGCAACTGCCGATGTAAAAAAAGATATGGAATCGCCGGCCCCGATGGACAGGCTGGTTTGCGGTGATGTGGGTTTCGGAAAAACAGAAGTGGCGATCCGGGCGGCAGTTAAAACCTGTCTCGACGGCAAACAGGCCGCTGTATTGGTTCCCACAACGATTCTTGCTTTTCAGCATTACCAGACTTTCAGGGAACGGTTAAAAGATTTTCCCGTAACAGTTGATTATATCAACCGTTTCAAATCAACCAGGGAAAAAAAGGAAACGCTGAAAAAACTGGAAGAAGGAAAAGTGGATATCATCATCGGGACTCATAGTTTACTGGGTAAAGAGGTAAAGTTTAAAGACCTGGGCTTACTGGTAGTGGATGAAGAGCAAAAATTCGGGGTGGGCCACAAGGAAAAAATAAAAACACTTCGAACGGCGGTGGATTGCCTCACGTTGACAGCAACCCCCATCCCGAGAACACTTCAATTTTCGCTGATGGGTGCCCGTGATCTCAGTATCATCAATACGCCACCGCCCAACCGGCAACCGATACAGACCGAAGTGCTGGTGTACAATGAAGACCAGATCCGGGAAGCCATCTATTTTGAAACAGAAAGGGGAGGACAGGTTTTTTTTATTTACAACCGCATCGCAGGCCTGGCTGAAATGGCTTCGGTCATACAGTCTCTTTGCCCCGACCTGAGCATTGGATATGCGCACGGGCAAATGGAAGGTCATCACCTCGAAGAAAGGATACTCGATTTCATCGATAAAAAATATGATGTGCTGGTTTGTACCAATATTGTGGAGAGCGGCGTGGATATACCGAACGTGAATACCATCATCGTGAACAATGCACACCAGTTTGGATTAAGTGATCTGCACCAGTTAAGGGGCAGGGTGGGAAGAAGTAATAAAAAAGCATTTTGTTACCTGCTGGCGCCACCGTTGAGTACCTTGCCCAATGACTCGAAGAAAAGATTGCAAACCCTCGAACAGCATAGCGAACTGGGAAGCGGTTTCCAGATCGCAATGAGAGATCTCGATATCAGGGGCGCCGGCAATATGCTGGGTGGGGAACAAAGCGGTTTCATGGCCGAGATCGGTTTTGAAATGTACCAGAAAATACTCGATGAAGCGATCAGGGAGTTGAAAAGAACCGATTTTAAAGAATTGTTCAAAGAAGAAATTACCAGGCAGGATGATTTTGTGCAGGATTGCACCATTGATACCGATCTCGAGATCCTCATACCTGATGAATATGTAGAAAGTATTACAGAAAGGTTGTCCCTGTACCAGCGGCTGGATGACAGCGAAACGGAAGAAGACCTGCAGGCGATGAAAAAAGAAATGGAAGACCGCTTCGGTCCTTTGCCAAAAGAAGTGGAAGACCTGTTCATCACGGTTCGCTGCCGCAAACTGGCCGTGGATCTTGGATTTGAAAAAATGAGCCTGAAAGAAAATACACTCCGTTGTTTCTTTATCAACCGGCCCGACTCACTTTATTTTGAATCTGCCACATTCCAAAAGATCATACAATATTTACAAACGGAAACAAACAAAGCCAATCTTAAACAGACCGGCAAATTGTTTATCCTTATTGCCAAAGAAATGAAATCTATGGATGATATGCACCGTTTCCTGGCAAGGATGCATTCATTCTGTTTTGCTGAAAACCACATAACTGTATAGTACGATTACGAATGTAATCAGGTACTAACCCGTTGGGATTTCTCGGTCATTTGATTTATTTTTATTTTTTGAAATCCTTATATGAAGTCCCATCCAATTCCTTTGATTGTTGCCATGCTGTGCATTTCCCTGTCATTGGCATCACAACCTGTCACACCACAGCCCGGAAATAATCCCCGGTATAGTTTATTTCTGAAGAGCGGAATTTTTGTTCCCGAGGAAAATATTGTCACGGAAAAACTGGAGCAGTTTAACCGGTCTGCTTCAAGAACTTCCGGTAAAACCTTTGCCATTATCCAGTTTGAACAAATACCCGGTACATTTGAAAAGACACAATTATTGCAAGAGGGAATTGAATTGCTTGACTATATTCCTGACAATGCTTATACGGCTACCATTTCCGGCTCATTAACTGTTGATCTGCTGACCCGGGTAAAAGCAAGGGCCTTTGTGAATCTCTCGCCTGTTCAAAAAATGCAGCCCGAACTGGCAAAAGGAAATTTTCCTTCCTGGTCAGTGAAGTCACAGGGGACCGTGGATGTATGGATCAGTTTCCCGAAATCTTTTTCGTTTGAATCGGTTCAGCAGGAATTACAGAATAAAAATTTTGAGATCATTTCAACTGAAAATAAAAATTACCGGGTATTGTCATTGCGGGTGTCCGCGCAAAGATTGAACGAACTGGCATCCCAATCCTTTATTGAATTTGTGCAAACGGCACCTGCTGCAGATAAAGAGATCAATTATAACAGCATGTTTACTTCCGGGGCCAACGTGCTGAAGGCGCCGCTTGCATCCGGGGGAAAAAATCTGAACGGGCAGGGTGTTGTGGTTGGTATCGGTGATAACGGTGACATACAATCCCATCTTGATCTTACGGGACGCATCATTAACCGCGTCGGCGAAGTGCCATTGGCACATGCCACGCATGTAGCAGGAACCGTTGGCGGCGCCGGCATCATCCATGAAATATATGCGGGCTATGCTCCCAAAGCAACGATACTAAGCCAGGTCAATTCAAAGATCTTAACGAATGCGCCCGTTTATGTGCAGGATCACGGAATGGTGATCACCAATAATTCATACGGCGCTGTAGTGGATGACTGTGCATTCAATGGATTATATGATCTCAGCGCAAGGATTCTTGATCAGCAGGCATTTGATCTTCCGGAACTGCAGCATGTATTTGCAGCAGGAAATGATGGATTCAGAACCTGTGCTCCTTATCCCGCAGGATTCAAAACCGTGCTCGGCGGTTACCAATCGGCAAAAAATGTTTTAACGGTGGGCAGCACGGATTATAAAAAAGATATCAGTTCTTATTCAAGCCGCGGTCCTGTAAAGGATGGCCGGTTGAAACCGGAGATCATGTCCATGGGAGAATTTGTCGCTTCCACCTGGGTCAATAATCTGTACAGTTACAATAACGGAACCAGTATGGCCGCTCCGGGTGTATCGGGTGGACTGTCTTTATTGATTCAGCGCTATCGCCAGTTAAACGCAGGAGCCAATCCAAAAAGCGGGTTAATGAAAGCATTGTTATGCAATGGCGCTGATGACAGGGGCAATACCGGGCCCGATTTTAAATATGGTTTGGGTTGCATGAACCTGATCCGGTCCCTGAAAATGATGGAAGATGTTACTTACTTTTCAACAACTGTAACACAGGGTTCAACCAATACACATACGATATCTGTTCCGGCCAATACAGCACAATTAAAAGTGTTGTTATACTGGCAGGACCCCCCGGCAGCCGTGATGGCTGCAAAAACACTGGTGAATGATCTTGACCTGCAGGTTATTTCTCCGGGCGGCACCGTATTGCCACTGAAATTAGATTCAATTCCCGCCAATGTAAATAATACGGCTACAAACGGAGCGGATCATACAAATAACATGGAGCAGGTGGTGATCAATAACCCGGTTGCCGGCAATTATGATCTGAAAAGTATCGGAACCACCATCGCGGTAAATCCTTCGCAGGAATATTTCATGGTGTATGATATCATTCCAAACAGCCTGGTGTTAACCAATCCTGTTGGTGGCGAATCCATGGTGCCTACCGGCACTTATTTTTTCGGTGCGCAGGTTTTTGATACCATGTATATTCAATGGGATGATTACAGCTCGCCAACCAATGAAATGTTCACTCTTGAATTTTCAAGTGATGGCGGTGGTAGCTGGTCAACTTTGAATAATAGTATCCCGGCGGCAGACAGGCTTTATAAATGGGTTATTCCACATACCCCGACTGAACAGGGAAAAATAAGACTTTCAAAAAATAATACGGCATTTACACAAACAAGCAATGCATTTACCATAACAGAATTGCCGGTTGTTTCATTATCAGCAACACAGTGCGAAGGATATATTGCAATCAACTGGGCGGCTGTACCCGGCGCCACCGATTATGAAGTGATGAAATTGCAGGGGGATGAAATGATTTCCGTGGCCACAACAGCCTCATTGAATTATACATTCAGCGGTTTATCGAAGGACAGTGTGTATTGGGTAACTGTCAGGGCAAGAATAAATGGTAAACCCGGAAGAAGGGCCGTTGCCATTTCCCGTCAGCCCAATTCGGGAACCTGCGCCGGTTCGATATCTGATAATGACCTGAAGATCGATTCCATTATTTCTCCGGCTTCTTCCGGAAGAGTTTTGACTTCAACTGCTCTTACGGCCGGTGTGCCCATAACTATACGTATAAAAAACCTGGATGATGTGGTTTCATCCGGCAATATCAATGTCAGTTATTCCGTCAACGGGGGAGCGCCCGTTGCGGAAGTGATCACATCGCCCGCTGCTGATATACCGGCGGGAGGTTTTATTGATCATACGTTTGCCACAACGGCCGATCTTTCTGCAGTGAATACATACAGCCTGCAGGTAACAGCTACCAAGGCATCCGACCCGGTTATTATCAATAACAGTAAAACAAAAGTTTATAAACAACTGATTAATCTCCCGATCACGAATGGCGATCTTCCCTGGCTGGATAACCTGGAGACAACAGGGGTGCAGACAGTGAACACAAGACAGATGGGACTTACGGGAAGTGACCGGTACGATTTTATTAACAGTACAATGAACGGTAGATTGAGAACATTTATCAATTCCGGAATGGCTTATTCGGGCAGCAAAGCGATCACATTAGACATCAGCAGTTATCTGGCGGCAGGCAATACGGATTCACTTACCGGAACATTTAATTTGGGCACATTCGGGCCAACCGATGAAATACGGCTTGATTTCCGGTATAAAAATCATAATCAAAGATCCAATGCAGCCAACAAGGTATGGATCAGGGGCAGCGATGGCGATAGCTGGATACAGATGTATGACCTGTTTGCCAGCCAGAACAATGCAGATGGTTCTTATAAATTATCCGGCAGTCTTGAATTAAATGATTCACTGACGGCACATGCACAATCTTTCACATCCAGCTTCCAGGTTCGATGGGGCCAATGGGGCCAATATATGGCAGCCGATAACGAAAGCGGCGCCGGTTATTCTTTTGATAACATCCGCCTCTACCGGGCCATTGATGATATCCAGATGATCAGTATTGATACGCCTGTTGTGATTGCCTGCGGGCTTAATAGCACAGTCCCGGTAAAAGTAACAGTCCGCAATACATCCAATGCAACGATCAATAATATCCCGGTTATTTTGAAAGTGGATGGTTCCGTGGTGGCCACAGAGAGTATTGCATCCGTGGCGGCGAACAGTTCATTGCAATACACATTCAATCCCGGCACAGCCAATCTGGCTGCCCCGGGAAATCATACGGTGGAAGTCTGGGTCAGTTATGCCACCGATAATGTCAGGGATAACGATACGGCGAGAGTAACGGTGAACAGTTTGCCTTACATTACTTCATTCCCGTATCTTGAAAATTTTGAAGCCAATAACGGTTACTGGTACACGACAAATTCCGGGGGAAGTACCTGGCAATACGGAACACCCAATTCGCCCAAAATATCAAGAGCAGCAAGCGGCACCAAAGCCTGGAAGACCAATCTCATTGGTTATTATAATGACCTTGAGTTGTCTTATTTATATTCTCCCTGCTTCAATCTTTCCGGGATGACGGTTCCTATGTTGAGTTTCAGCCTGGCCCTTGACCTCGAAGATTGCGGCGGTTTCTTATGTGATGCGGCCTGGATGGAATATTCGAATGATGGCGGCATCACCTGGAATAAACTGGGATCATTCGGGCAGGGTACCAACTGGTACAATAAAAATTATTCCGGCAATCATCTCTGGAGTCAGCAGGATTATACCCGCTGGCATGTAGCCACCACCGCATTGCCTACCACCAATAATACCAGCATCCGGTTCCGCTTTGTTGTCAATTCGGATAATGGAGTGACCAAAGACGGCATGGCTATTGATGATATTCATATTTACGATAATCTCTATGGTATTTATGATGTCACCGGAACCAGCCCGGTAGTAAACCAGCCGGCAGTAAATGGATCGGGCTGGATCAATTTTATAGAAAGCGGAACCAACAAGCTGATCGCTTCCATCAATCCCAACGGGCAGAACATGGGAAGCACCGATGTACAGTCGTATATCAATACCGGGGCAGTACGGACCAAAGGCGAACAATATTATCATGACCGGAATATCACCATCAAACCTGCAACGTTCAGCCTGGCTGATTCGGCAACCGTTCGTTTTTATTTCCTCGATACGGAAACAGAAGCATTGATCAATGCAACAGGTTGCGGTTATTGTTACAAACCTTCCATGGCCTATGAATTGGGCGTGACCAAATACAGCGATCCGGATGACAGTAAAGAGAACGGAACACTCGCTGATAATAATTCAGGTGATTATATTTTTATGAATTCAGCCAATGTGAAAAAAGTTCCGTTTGATAAAGGGTATTATGCCGAATACAAAGTGAAGAATTTTTCGGAGTTCTGGCTGAGTAACGGGGGCTTTAATAATAATACGCCCTTACCGGTTCAGCTCATCAGCTTTACAGCCCGTAAAGTAAATGGTAAAGATGTGCTGGCAGCCTGGGCCACTTCATCTGAATATAACGTCAATCGTTTTGAACTTGAATTAGCAAAAGGAAATTCGGCGTACCGGCAGGATCAGTTTGTAAAGATCGGCGAAATAAGCAGCCATGGCAATTCAACAACGGAACAACAATACAGTTTTACTGATGTAGAAAATAATAAATCAGGTGTTCGGTATTATCGTCTTAAGATCATTGACAATGATGGCAGCTTTAAATATTCCGCGATCCGTCCCGTGGTGTTTAATGAAGAAATTAGCTGGCAGGTATTTCCCAATCCTTCACCAGGTATATTTAACCTGACTTGCCAGGCGGATGAGGGAGAGACCATGACGGTAAAATTATATGATGTTACCGGAAGAACAGTGAAACAATTTAATGTAACAGCCAGTGGATTTGAACAGAAGTTAAGGATTGATCTGCAGGAACCGGGTTTTGGCGATGGATTGTATTTGCTGGATGTAAAAGCAGGAGACAGGAAACAATCATTTAAATTAATCAGGCAATAAAAAACCCGTCCCGGCAAGGTCGGGACGGGTATATCTTCAAAAAACGCTTTACCAGCCTTGTTTGGCAATACCGGCTTTAATAGCTGCCATGGCTTTTTCCTCGTTCATCAGGGTGGTCAATTTGTTACCCTTGCCATCATTGCCCTGGGCCATATAGGCTCCTTTGGCTGTTTTGGTGATGACGGCATCAAACATTTCGCAGCCCTTTTCTTTAGTTTTTACGTTATACGCGGTGATTTTTACATCTGACATGATCATTGATTTTTGAGTTAGTAATTCATGAAATTACAGCTTAAGGCTGGTTTTAAAGGGGAAAATTTGTAAACAGGCCGTGAAAAGCTCTTATTTGCCGGACTTAAGTCACTAAGTCTTAGAGTATTAAAATTTATCCATTCGTGATGATAGAACGAAGAAAGAAGAAGGTTAAACAGGTCTAAATATCCGGTTTCGCAGACAAGAGGAGTCGAAGGATCGTATACAGGGCATCTGCATAAAACAATATTAAAAGCCTCTTGAAATGATTATTTGGAACACGGATGACACCGGTTGATCGGATGAAAACGCCTGCCCGACTGAGTCATTCAGGCGGGGATTTTTTATTCTGCGAAGCAGAATAATCCTGTGAAAATCAGTTTAGGTATGTTTTATGTTCAAAAATGATGGCTTGATAAAATACCAGTTTAAAATCTGTGTAAATCCGTTTAATC
>CAZQGZ010000101.1:0-13191 GCA_964592935.1 uncultured Chitinophaga sp.
ATCGGGCTGGCCGTTGCTTATTCCAATCCAAAAGTATTATATGCATTTGTGGACGATCACAACAAAAAAAGGGATCCGAATCCCGGTGAATTTGACAGCTATGAAAGAAAAGTGCAGAAAGTGGTGATCGGCGCTGCTGTTTACCGCAGCGATGATAAAGGAGAGACCTGGGTCAAACAATCCGAGATCCATGATTTCTTCCGGATATCGGGAACCTATGGTTGGGTATTCGGACAAATACGGGTTAACCCCAAAAATGAAAATGAAGTATATGTACTGGGAACTTCAAGGGCCAGGTCGGTTGATGGCGGAAAAACCTGGAAGATATGGAATGGTACCGATGAAGCAAGCGATTGGATACATGGCGATAATCATGCGCTTTGGTTTGATGTGGAAAACCCGGAAAGAGTTATTCTCGGCAATGACGGGGGAGTGAGTTTAACATATAATGGCGGAGAAAGGTGGAGAAATTTTTTTAAAGAAATTCCAACCACGCAATTTTATACGGTTACTTATGATATGGAAACACCTTTCAATATTTTCGGCGCCGTACAGGATGAAGGCACTATGAGCGGCAGTTCGGATTATACTTATGGTGTTCCCCAGGACAGGACGATAAGACATTGGATGATGGCGCCGGGAGGTGAAGGCACTCAGATACAGGTGGATCCGCTGGATCATAATATGGTTTATTCAAGTACGTATTACGGCCGGCTCATGAAAAGTGATTTGAGCAAACCCGACAGCATATGGAGTACTCCAGTAAAAATATTTGATGTGGGGCGCATTGACAGCCTGCGCGGGGAATGGCTTGCAGGAACGATCATCTCGAAGTTCAGTAACAAAATAGTGTATCATGGCCTTCAGCATTTATATAAATCAGAGGATGCCGGCGGAACCTGGAAGATGATCAGCCCCGATCTTTCCTATAACGATAAAACCAAAATGGGCGTGTATCCTTACCTGATCTATCACCAGGCTATCTCTGCGATCGCAGAAGGGGATGCACCCGGGTTTTTATATGCAGGCACCGATGACGGAAGAGTATGGTTGACTACCGATGACGGAGCCAACTGGAAAGAGATCACCAGGGGGCTTCCGTTGAATAAACATGTGGCAAAGATCTTCGCATCAGCACAAAAAGGATCGCCGGCGGTTTACGTGGCGCTCAATGACAGGAGGCAGGATAACAACACTCCGTATGTATATATGTCGGAAGACAGGGGTAATACCTGGAAACTGATCTCCGGTAACCTGCCGCCTTCACCGGTGAATGTGATCATCGAAAGTGCGGACAGTACAGCTACACTTTTTTGCGGCACCGATATGGGGATCTATATGAGTAAAAATAAAGGAAGTTCCTGGACAGCTATCCATGGGAATCTTCCTGCTTCTGTTTCGGTCACTGATATGTTCATTCATCCGCGGGATAAACAATTGGTGATCGCAACCTATGGAAGAGGGGTGTGGATACTCGATGACTTGCGAAACCTGCTTTAGCAGGTTGAAGCAAACTCCTGGTAGCAGTAAATAATAGTGAAGAGAGACTATGGATCTTGAAATGAAATTTGTGATCTGTATTTATTATTGCCGGTTTTGCCCGAATCAAACAGGGGTTAATTGCATTTGTGTATGCAGGTTTATCGGGAAATTATAATTTCAACAAATTTTCGATCCACGCATATACATTAAGGTAATTCAGCCCGGCAATTATTAGGATTTCACGGATTCCCGCTGTTATCCTGCCTGTTTACACCGTTGATCGGGCAAAGAACCGGCATTGAAAATAATAATGAATCAAATACCGTCACGGTATTTATCAACAACAGATAAGCTAAAGGAATAACAGGTAGAACACAATTTGGTGAATGAGAAAGAATGCTATGGCCACCATATAGGGTTTGCTCTTCCTGAATTTTTTTCCGTCATGAAAAATTAAACTTAGTAAAATAAGGTAAATAATACCGTATTGTATGTTTTGCGCTAAAATTCCGGGCCACCCCAATAATCCCGGCCCGATTCGTCCCAGGATGGGACCCAATAAGACCAATGCAGATGATATCATATACCTCATATGCCAGGCTGTATTTTTTCTGTGTTTGATGGCCAGTATGTACAACGGTACAAGCACCAGGGAATCTGCCAGGGGAAAAAATAAAAACTTTCTTTCGTCCGAATTGAATAAGATAATTTCCCTCGGAATAAAAGACAAGATTAACAGGGGAAAAATTATATAGGAAAGCCTGCCTGTTTTCCGGTGAAGAGCATATTTACCTTTTTGGATCAATAGGGGTTGAATGATGAGCAGCAGTACCCATACAGAGGCAAGAACTGCATGTATATGGTCATACAGGTGGATCCGGGTACTGAATTCCGGGAAACTTTTGAAATAGGAATTGTAAAACGCTATAAATATGAGGGGTATCAGGAGCATCATGAAATAGCCTGTATATTTATATTTTCTTTCCATAATAAAATATTTCAGAAATATTGCCATCACCGGCAGCAATTGGCCTGGTCTTTTTCCGGCCCCGGCAGTGTATGGCGAAATGAGGATTAAATGTAAAAAAATATCGGGATCAGATCCTTAACAAACCACGAAAACCCCTCGCGGCATAGTATGATTCTGCCCCGTTATGATATAGGAAGACCTGGTTGTAGCGCCGGTCGCAAAAGACAGCGCCACCGAGTTTCCTGATCATGTCAGGTGTTTTGATCCAGCTCGATGTTTTCAGATCGAATTGCCCGAGCTGCTGCAAGGCCCGGTATTCTTCTTCCGTTAAAAGTTCAATACCCATGGCTTCAGCCATTTCAACGGCGCTGCTTTTTGGTTTATGTTCTTTCCTGGATAACAACGCCTGCCTGTCGTAACAAACACTCCGGCGGCCAACAGGACTCTCTGACGAACAATCATAAAATAGGTATTCGCCTGTCTTCTTATCCAGTCCCACCACATCGGGTTCACCGCCGGTTAATTCCATTTCATGAAGCGACCATAGTTTTTCCGGCCGGGCATCCAACCTTTCCTTTACTTTGGCCCATGTAAGACCTTTATGCCTGTTCACGTTTTTATCAAAACGTGTTTTCAGTGTGCGGAGTAATTCTTCCTGTTGTTTGGCAGGCAGAACCTTTTTGTCAGTCATTTTCATACAATTTAATTGTCTGCGGTTTATTTAATCGGTTATGGGTGACCATTATTATGCGATAATTTATTCTTAAATGTCTCATCTTGTTATTCGAATTGATCAACAAGATCCATCAATTCAGCAGGTTTAATTATGGCGATAAGCTCGTTTATATTCTCCCGCGTGCCAGAAAACTTTCATTTTAGGGTCTATTCCTTTCAGATCACTGTCCCTCCGCAAAGTATAATTCAATCTCTCCCCCCGGACCTTATTATTACCGAAGCCAGCTGAAGAGAGCAGGAACCCCGTAGGAACGCCATACGGTAAATGTTCCAAAGGCAAGAATCAAAAACAGCAGGGCCCTTAGAAATTTATATTTAACAGGGAATAGTTTTATGATATCAGCAACGAACCATAGCAGGTAAAGGATTTTTAAAGAATCTGAAATTCTCAGGTCGGCTGGTACAGACGCAACTGTATAAATGAGCAGGGCTATAACGGCAAAAAGAAATTGAAGGAGTATAATAGTGCCCATCGAATATATAACGGCAGCCATCGATTCGAAGTAATTAAAAACAGTTCTTGTTACGAGGAGATAGAGATACAGGGCCTGGAAAGGAATAATAATGGTCAGCACAATGCTTAAATGGCTGATGGCATAGTTTGTGGTTGCTGAAGGCCCGAAATATTCTTTATATTCAATTACCCTGTTTTCCCCGAATACTTTTTCCAGCCAGTAAAGAAATAGAATATATAGGGTTGTCCATACCAGGAAGTAAGAAATAGGAGGTTGATATTTTTTTCGTTTGCCTTCAATAAAATTCTTTACGGTGATGCCGGGGTTTTTTATCATCTGGAAGGAGGTAAATAAAAAACCTTTCTCTATATGACTGAAAAAATGGAAAATTTCATGATATATATAAGACAGGGTGATCCGGTCTATTTTGGCTTTCTGACCACAATGACTGCAGAACGATCCGTGCAGGGATTGGCCGCAGTTTTTGCAATGTTTCATAGCTTAAGAATAAAAAGCTGTGTTTTGTTGAATTCCTATGTTCGTATTAAATTATAGTGCGCAACGGGAGGGCTTTCTGTTATGCCGGTATGCTGTAGCCCGGAACAAGAGCCCGATAGAACCCGACTGCAACCAGGCAGGTTTTATCGGGGTTGAAGTTACGAAATGCGGCTGGGTTTTGCCCGGCCGGATCCCGGGGAGTCTGATTCCCGCCGGGTTTGCAGTTGGGTTTATTAGAGACAATGTCAGCGCCGGGTGCTGGTAATCAGCCTTTTTATTTTTTTATGAATGAAGAATACATCCAGACTAATTTCTCCTGTTCACGGATGTAATCACTCATGAGGGCATTGGTTCCTTCATCTCCGGCATCAGCAGAAAGAGTCAGGAGTTCCCGTTGCCTGACAATAAGAATTTCAAAGGCATCCAAGATTGTTTGAACACCTTTCTTTCCGTCCGATACATCTTTTACAATTTTGATTTTAGCTGTTTTTTTGTAATCGTCAAAAGTGTGAAGCGGGGTCACTCCAAGGGTTAAAATGCGTTCCGCCACCTCGTCAACTTTCAGAAGAAGGTTAGTGTAGAGTTCCTCGAATTTTAAATGAAGTTCAAAAAACTTTTCGCCTTTGATATTCCAGTGCAAACCTCTTGTATTTTGGTAGAACACCATGTAGTCAGCCAATAAAATGTTTAAGCTGTCAGCAAGTGTTTTGCTTTTTGCTTTGTCCAGCCCGATTTGATTTTTAGTAGTCATTATTTGTCGTTTAGGATGGTTAAAGTTAATCTTTAGTTCTGTGGGTTCCAAGTTGCATGTTTATTTTTCTTGGGTAATTCCGTACGTTTCATTAGTAGGGTCCCGGAATAATGCTGTATGAGGTGGATAATAAGTCAGCACGCCGAATAATATTCCTGTTGAAATAAATACAGCCAGGCTTATCCTGTTGACCAGCATGGAAAATGGTTTCAGCCTGAAAAAAATACAGGTAACATACTGACATAAAATAACACCCAGGATATAAGAAAAAATATCTATCAGTAAAATATCTTTACGGGCAATAGAAGTATATCCATAGAATAGTATGATAATGGTCATTGCTAAAACAAGAACACCTGTTGTTTTAGCAGGGAAATAATTATTAACACTGCGGGTTGCAAATATATGTTCGGCAATGGAAAAAAGTACAACTGCCCAATATCCCAATTTTAAATGCTCCCAAACACTTTCATTAACCGGAACAAATAATCCGATTATTTTTGAGCCGTTTGTCCAGGAAAATAAGTAGTGCAGCACAAATCCCAGAATAGTCAGTGTGATTATTCCGGCTAATCTCCATCGTTTTAAACTATTCATTGAGTATTGGCTTGCTTTAAAATTACACATAACGCCGGCGGCTTCGCGCTGTATCGGTATGCCGGGTTAGGTCAGGCCGGGCCGTTGCTGAATAAATTTACCCAGGCTGATGATATGTACTGCAGCCGGGCTTTTTTCGTCAAACCCCATAGCGGCAATATGAATGTGGTGCGTGGTTTTTTTTCTTAAACGTTCATGTCTTTGTTTTCTATGTCAATACTTAACGAATCACTTCGTTTGGGTTTCGGAGCATGAATGTTTGAGCTCTTTATGTTTTTAATTTGCTTCAGTACTTCCACGCAATTGTCGATCATTTCTACCGAGGTTCGCTTAATGTATTCACTCTTTTTGAATTGCATTACATTTTTGTCCATATCTTCTGCAGTCCATCCGCGACTCCATCCCAAAAAACTAAATGGGGGAAATGTAAAACCGAGATCCGTAAAGAAACACATCATTTGTCCTGCAACCTGTTGTATATTATCCTGTCCGCCAGTGATAATAAATGAAGCAATTTTATTTTGCACTAATATTTTATTATTGATAGTTATTTGGTTTTGAACACAATTTAATCGCTCCGCCATTTTGTAATACAAGGCAGAAGCATTGCCCCAGCGGATCGGGGTTGATACGATGACAATATCTGCCCATAAAACCATGCTTTCATATACTTCGGTCATCCCGTCTTCAGGATTCATTTCGGTAATGCTGCAGGGCCAGGTACAGGCATGGCTATGTTGTGAATAATATCCTTCACAATTACGGAATTCCAATTCTCTTAATTTGACCATTTTTGTAGCCGCTCCGTATTTTTCGGAAGCATAAGCCAGTGATTTTTCTAACACATCTTCCGAAGTAGAAAACCTTGGTAAATGGAGCGATAAGTTGGTGGTGCTGATACCTAAAATATTTAAACTATTTGCGGAAGTCTGGTATTTGAGTTTTATTAAATCCTCCAATAAAGGATTATAGTGATGCTCTCTGTGTGCTTTAACTATTGGTTCTTCGCTTATTAATATATATCCGCCTTCTGATTTTACTTCATAAAGTGCTTGTTGGTCAGGGAATCCGGGAGGCGCACTGCCTGTTTCTATATTATATTCCCACCCATGCCATGGACAGGTTACATACATGCCGTCATATTTGGCACTTACCACTCCTAAACCTAATGGACCGGCTTTATGCAAACAGGCATTGGCTATGGCCGACAGTTTTCCATTGAAATGGAAAAGAGCGATTTTTCTTTTGCCAATGTTGACTATTTTCTGAGAGTTATTTGGCAATTCATCTGCCTGGCAAACCTGGATGAAATTCATTTTACTATTTTTTGAATCAATATAAAAATTTGCTTTTTTTATTTACGCATAACGTTCGGGGTCTGCCGCAGGGCTGGTATTTTAGTAGTGTCCGCCCGTCAACTGAAGCCGGTACAAAAGCTGATGATGAAGTTAACAACTAAAAGTCAAACCTGCCTGCCGGCAGGCAGGTAGAATTCGGTCATGCCCGGTATTCGCTGATGGTAATACAACTGCCGGTTGTTATTGCGTCCGCCAGCCTGGCTGCAAACCTTTGTTGGCGGGAGTTTTGTCTTACATAGTAAACTGAAAGAACATAGTGTGCTTATTTATTTGTATAGTGCAATACAGATGTCAGGTGTTGGCAGGGCTAATATTGGTTTAAAATGGTTTTTTAGCGGACTGATTTGCCCCGGAAATTAATATACTGCAATCAATAGCAGAAGGCATCGGCTCCGGGTCTGAATAAATGTAAATACCGGTCGGGTATATATCCAGGTTTCTTAATACGTGGAGTTTTTCTTTTTGTTCTGCGGTCAGTGTTTTATTGACAGCCGTAAATGCAGATGCATACATATAAGAAAGCTCACCATCATAACCGCCATACATTTTCACCATATCAATGGTTTCTTTTTTATCAGGCAATTCACCTGCTATGAACTTTCGGAGATTGGCAGCTATTTTTTCCCTGAGATTTACAATTTCGTTCATCTCCTTTTTCTGTAATGAGGGCAGGGTTTCAATTTGTTTTCTTTGATCCGGGTTTAAAATATCAAGAAAAGTTTTACCCGATTCGCCGGTCAAAGCGGTTGGGATTGAATAGCCTTTGTTTCCCATGGCAGGATAATCTTTCAGGTAAAAGCCGCCAAAATAAGTTCCGTGTCTTTCGGGGCAGAAATAAACATCTGCTTTTAATGAACCTTTATACCAGCTGAATAATTCACTTGCATAAGTCATCACACCCACATGTGCCCGGTGGGAAAGTGAACGTTTGTCCAATTGTTCTCCTATATCAGGCCATGTGTCTGAATTACCAAAACTCAACTTCCCTAATTGCCGTTTTTGTTCGGGTGTAAATGAACGTATCACTTCTCCCGTTATTTCAGCCCGGCGGTAACTCAGTTCCCCATCAATGGCGTATAGTTCACGGCAATAGTTTATCACCGCCTCTTTATTCAAGGTTTTGTTTTCTTCCATTGATTCCCGAAATGCTTTTATCAGCACAATCCGCTTTCTGGCAAAGTCGTCATAAAGCGTTTCCTGTTCTTTTGCCAGCGCAATAAATTTATCCAGTTGCTGTTGATTAAGAATACTCAGGACATTACTTGCAATTCTTGTAAGAAAATCCGTGTTATGGCCAAGACTGTTACTGTCATTATCCCGCATAAACTGAAATCCAAAATAGTCCGCTATTTTACCCGGAGGGAAAAAACAATCGGCTCCAAAACTGCCGGTTAAAAATGCCAGGCCATCAAAAGCGATGGTATGTAATTGGGCTCTTTCCGAAATGGCCTGTTCAATTGTGTATTGTTTTTGGGGGCGGTTTTTATCCTCCGGTTTCCCGTTTTGTGAAAAACAGGTGACTGGCAGCAGTAATAAAACAAATAAACTGTTTATTTTGATTCCAGGTTTCATGTTATTTCTTGAGTAATGTGTAATTAAAAATTGTTTCCTTGTTTTTATGTTTTGAATCTATGCTGGTTTGAACATATTCAACCTGTGTTTCACCCTCTTCCACAGTTATTCTCAGATAGCCGGGGGCATTTAAGATATTTCCGCTATTATATCCATACTCTTTTGCAGAGTTGATGTTGCCATATCGCATGGCACCCGGTTGTGGCAATGTCTGATAAACAATTCCGTCCAGTTCCTGTTTTACAAATAAGTGGTCGTGGCCATGGAAAACTGCATTCACTTTATTCTCTGCCAATAAATCATGAATAGGCTTATCCCATCCCGGACGGTTAGCAGTAAATCCATTGGTGCTGTCTGCATTCCAGCCGCCCCATTCAAAAAATTTAGCTGCCTCGGCTCCACCTCTTCCGATTCCTTTATTGTCGGCGCCGCCAACGAGGTTGTGAATGAAAACAAATTTCTGTGAGGCTTTGCTTTCCTGCAACGTTTCTTTCAGCCAGTTGTATTGCTTTTCGCCCAAGGTACGCTGCCAGGGACTGCGCTGGTCTTTTGTATAGCGAAAAGGATCCAGTACTATGAACAGCGCACCGCCCCATTCCCAGGCATAATAATTTTCATCCCCGCTGCCCGAATAAAATGAATTGGGTTGGGGATTCGCATAATAATATTTTCTGGTAGCTGTAGCCCAACTTGTCATAGGGTCTTCACCAGGCCGGTTGTTGCCACGGCCTGACTCACCATCATGATTGCCCAGTGTGAGAAACAGGGGAGAGGAATGGCAGAGCAATCCAAAATAATACCGCTGTGCAAAATATTGTTTCTGTGATTCTTTAAAATCAGACCTGTATTTGTCGGTCATCCATGTATCACCAAGGTCAATCAGGAAGTCGGCCGAATCAGCTGCCATATTGGCCAATGTCTGCTTATAAATATCAGTGCTGCTGTTTTCATCCAGGTGAGAATCGGCCTGTACAGTGAAAATAAATTTTTCGCCAACTCTTCTTTGTGTATGAAAAGAACCTGTGGATGATTGCCGGATTGTTTTATCGCCGGGCTTTGAATAAACTAATTTGTAGTAATATTTTGAATCAGCATCCAGTGAATTTAGTTCAACATGCAGGGGTTTTCCTTTTTCAAGCCGGTAGACTTTGGTTTTGTTGCTGAGTGAAGAAAGATTTTTCCCATATGCAAAATGTCCTTCCAGGTCTTCATTGCTCATTGCGCTGATGGTAATGGATGTGCTGGTGGGCTTTGATAAAATAATATCATAAAGATGTTCAGGAATAGTGTTATGAAAAATACCGGTTTCGGTCCGTTGCTGGTTATTACCCCGGTTTCCTTGTGAAAATGCAGGGGTACTTATTATACTTATACATACCAGGACTATTGCTTTCTTCATTCTTATATATTATTTTCTGATGTGGTAGGAGTAAGATTTTTTAGCATCCTCGCTAAGCGTTGCGTTGTCCCTGAAGTAAGATCTTATGTATTCGACTTGCACGTCGTTGGGGTTAACAGTAATATTCAGAAAGCCGGAGTTGGGTAACACTTCACCCGAAGTATAGGCATCCCTGTTAAATGCAGTATGCGTATCATCTGCAGGGTTTGGCACCGATTGATAGACAATGCCATCCAGTTCCTGCCTGGCAAAAAGATGATCGTGCCCCTGGAAAAAAATGGTCACTTTGTTTTTTACGAACAACTGGTGAATAGGCATTTCCCAGCCGGGCCGGAAACGGTCAAACTGCCATTGACCGTTTTGTCCATAACCACCCCACTCAAAATATTTTGCCCTTTCCGCTCCACCACGACCTGTTCCATTTACATGATGGGCAAACACAAATTTGAATTTTGCTTTTGTTGTCTCCAGTGTTTTCTTCAGCCAGTCGTATTGTTCTTTGCCGAGTGTAGCGCCCCAGGGATCTTTTTTCTTTTTCTCTTCTCCATCTTTATATGGCTGATTGTCTACTGCAGCATCCGAATGCCAATAAGGGTCAATGACCACAAATAATGCATTGCCCCATTCAAAAGAATAATAATCTTTCAGCAAACCCACATACTGCACGGTATCCTTATCGCCACTGTAAAAACTACCGGGTGCAGGTAAGGGGAAAAATTTCTTTCTTGCAAGACCTGCCTGCACGGCTGCATTATCGGGAGTGCCGTTCAGTAAATACCTGGCAGCCTGTTCGTGATTGCCGTTTACCAAAAACAGGGGGGGGTTATTACCTGCTTGACCAAGATATTGCCGCTGCAATTCATAAACAGGTTCTATATTTTCACGGGTTGCCGAATTACCGGCCAGTAAATGGTCAATATTAAAATCATCACCCATCATAAAATAGAAATCTGGCTTACTTAGGGCTGCATGGCTCAGGGTTTGCCTGTATAATTCCGGGTGAAACATTTTACCCTCCCGTTCAGGATGCGAATCACCCTGTACGCCAAAGGAAAAAGAAGTGGAAGGGTTTTTCTGCGTGGCAAACCATGACTCTGCCGTTGCAGTGTAGTTCTTTTCACCGGCTTTCCTGTAGTTCAGCCGGTAATAATATTGTGAGTTGGGTAATAGTCCGGTGATGATGATTTCAACAGGATCATGGCTTTCCGCTTTAAAAACAGATGTCTTGTTTTTATACTTTCCGCTTTCAGCGGAATATTCGATATATCCCTCCGCATCTTTATCAAGGATGATGCTGGCGGTAACTGAATTATTGGTTGGCGAACCCAAAACAATGTTCCCGGTTTCTGTTTTAATATTTAATGACTTTCGGTTTCCGGTGTTTTTTCTCCCTTGCTGATTTTGCCTTTTTACTTCCCGGTTTTTTTCTTTTTGCGAAATGCAGGGTGTAACCGAACCGATGAATAATGTTGAGAACCATATGGAAGTAATTAGCCTTTTTGAATGCATGATAATTTTTTAATATAGGCGGTTTGAGATACTCCGGGCAGGGAGCAGAAAAAACAGGTTTTCAGATCTCCGATTCTTTTTGACTATTACTTTACACAAAGTTTAATTACAGCATATTTTTTTTGTATCAACCGGGATTTTTTAAGAAAGTAATGTTTTAAACTACCAGGTGCAGGTCTGGAGAAAAGTTTCGGGACCGTTAAGGCTTGTAAAAATTACAGCCGGCGCCCGGGGCTTTGCTGCAGGTGTTGAATTGGTAATCCCTCCGCCCACAACCGCTGCGGATTGAAAAACGGATGTTGAAGTCTGGAACTAAAGCTCATAGTTGTTTGCCCGGCCAAACTGGCGCAAAACCCTTTGTTATAATCATTTTTTTTTACGGGTACTTAATTTAGCAGTCAACTATTTTTCTGCCTTATTTTTCTGCTGTTGTAGGATCAATGATTGACGCAACTTCGTTTACAGAGTTTGCGGGGAAGCCTCCTTGCTTTGCATGTTCCCGAACCATTTCTTCATTGGGTGCAATGTAAACACAATAAATTTTGTCGCCCGTTACATAACTTTGAACCCATTGTATTTGAGGTCCCATATTGCTTAGAACACCACAAGAAGTTTGTGAAATCACTTTTAATTGTTCTGCAGTCAGTTTGCCTGCACCTGGAATTTCCCTTTCAATGACATACTTAGGCATAAAATCTGGTTTTAATTTTCCTACTCGTATGGCTTTTCGGAGTCGCCCCGTTTTATTGGTAGTTTCTGGACTCTACCATTAAATAATTCATTTCAGGCATATAAATTACAAAATGGTTCTTACTAATATGTAAAATTCATTTTGTTTGTAATTGTGCGGCCGGGATCAACTTGCCTGCAACATATGGGCTTGTTGCTGTGCTGGTATTCCGCGTTACATGCAGCCAGGTACCGAAGTTAATTGGAATTTTGAATCTGAATATAACCAGGTTGATGAAGCGGATGATATGTTCTGCAGCAGGGCGGCACCAGTCCCGGCGAATACCGGGATTTGTCAGCCGGATCTGAAACCGATTAGCGATCAAAAGCTGGGAATATATTCCTTACCCCGCCATGGCACCTAAACGCCCTGGCGGCGGTAGTTGCTTTATTGTTTATCCCTGGCGTCTTGAGTCAAAATCAACCATCCATTCAATACCGTATTTATCACGAAACATGCCAAAATAGGAACCCCAGGGACTGTCTGCAATAGGCATTTCTACTTTTCCGCCTGCTGAAAGTCCATTGAATAATTTGTCAGCTTCTTCTTTGCTGCCGGCACTTATTGAAATTTTACTTCTGTTTTCATTTTCGTTTTGCTTTCCCATAAATTCAGGGGTGTCACTTCCCATTAACACACTGCTTTTACCTATTGGCAAAGCAATATGCATAATTTTGTTTGCTTCTTTTTCTGACATTGGATTTTCCGGGTTTGGAAAGTCTTTGAAGCGGGCTATCATCGAGAATTCACCGCCAAAAGAAGATTTATAAAAGTTAAATGCTTCTTCTGCATTACCGTTAAAGTGAATGTAAGGATTGATTTGTGCCATTTTATTCTGTTTTTAATTTGTTAAATCAGGGTTTAAATATTCTGTCAGTCAATGTGACGCCGAACAATTGCCACAAACGTTGGGACTTTCCGTTGTGCTGATATTCCGTGTCACTTCCAGCCCGGAACAGAAGCCCGATAAAACCTGCCTGCCGGCAGGCAGGTTACTGAAATTGAAGTTACGATATACAGCTGAGATTTACCTGCCTGCCGGCAGGCAGGTTCGTACAGCCCGGACTGCAGCTGAGTAAAGAACTGACCCGTCCTGAATTTAGTTGACTGGTTTTAGGTAATAATCCTGCTATTG
>CAZQGZ010000102.1:0-13137 GCA_964592935.1 uncultured Chitinophaga sp.
GTCCATACAATGTTGTAATAAACCACCAGCCTGCCATGAACATGAACAAAGCTCTTTCCCAGAAACTACCTTTGGCAAAGAAGCACATGAACAGGCCGGTGGGCGCCCCGAGGAACAGGACAACGAATACATAAATCTTTCCTGAAAAACGGTGAATGGCTTTTGATTTTTTCAGGATATATCTCGAAAACTGGATAAGGGCCGTACCGATACAAAGGGATCCAGCTGCAATGTGAATATAAAAACAGGCATTGTAAAAACTGCTTTTGAAAAGAAAGCTCCTTTCTTCAATAAAGCTGAAATCCCTGCTAAAGGAAAAATACGGTAATGTATTATAAATAAGGAGTAAACTGAAGCCGGCGACCGGCACCCAGAACAACATCCGGGAAAGGACTTTCACCGATTGCTGAAGGGTGAGTATTCTTGTGTTTTGCATACAGTGGTTTGTGATAAAACGGAGATGCTGCTGTGAAAAACACTTCACATGGAATGGCTGTTAGAACTTTGTTAAAGGAAAAACAAGGGAATCCGGAGACAGGGCCGGCATGACGGCTCAAATAGATTATTTTTGTTGCAAACCCATTCATTTGATAGTTATAGATAACATACTGGTAAGCGATGACGTGGCGGAGAAGCAGTTCGTTTGTGACCTGGCCAAATGCAAAGGTGGCTGTTGTGAAGAAGGAGATGCAGGAGCCCCTTTGGATGAAGACGAACTGGACAAAGTGCTTGAGATGTACGAAAAAATAAAACCATATCTCACTGAAGCATCGATCGCCGAAATTGAAAAGAAAGGCAAATATGTTTATAACCGGGAGTTTGGATGGGTAACCCCCACGCTGGGCAATGACCGGGAAATTTGCGTGTATGGTTCAAGGGATAAGGAGGGGATCATTAAATGCGCATTTGAGCAGGCATATTATGACGGACTCATCTCCTGGAAAAAGCCGGTTAGTTGTCATTTGTTTCCTGTCATTGTACACAAGGGAAGAAAGGGGGCTCACGACCGCGTTAATTATGAACCCAGGGAAAAATTATGTAACCCCGCCTGTATATCGGGCAAAAAATTACAGGTCCCGGTATATGAATTTTTAAAAGAACCATTGATCCGGAAATTCGGTTCGGAGTTTTATAATGCCCTGGCTCATGTAGCAAAACTTAAGGAAGAGAAAAAAGCAAAAATAAATTTACCGTTGTGAAAGAAACCGCTTCCCGTTTTATTGCCAAAAGCACCATCAAAGCTGCCGACAAGGAACATCGGCGGAAGATCAATTTCAATATGGGCCGGTATCATGCGGTTGTGCCAAAGGGTAAGGAACAGTTTGCTGATGTACACCTGGCCCGGGAAAAAGCAAAGAATATAAAATGGAAGGCCATTGAATCCCTGGATAAGCATTTGGAAAACTTTGAAGCCGCTGTGATCAAACGGGGCGCCAAAGTGATCTGGGCAGAAGATGCCCAGCAAGCCCTTGCCGCCATTCAGAAGATATGTGAAGCAAAAAATTGCAATACAGTGGTGAAGAGCAAGAGCATGGTAACCGAAGAAATTCACCTGAATGATTTTTTAGAAAAGCACGGTATTGAAAGCATAGAGACCGACCTGGGAGAATATATCCAGCAACTGGATGGAGAACCGCCTTATCATATTGTAACGCCCGCCATGCACAAAAGCAAGGAAGATGTGGCCAGGCTCTTTGCAGATAAATTAGGAACGGATCCTCATGCCACACCTCAGCAATTAACTCTGGTTGCCCGGAAAATTTTACGGGAAAAATATGTCCAGGCAGAAGTCGGCGTAACCGGGGCCAATTTTATCATTGCCGATATCGGGGGTATTGCCATAACGGAAAACGAAGGCAATGCCAGGCTGAGCTGCGCTTTTCCCAAAACACATATTGTTATTGCCGGTATTGAAAAAGTAATTCCTTCCTTAACTGATCTTGGATTATTCTGGCCCCTGCTGGCAACATATGGAACCGGGCAGAAAGTAACCGTTTATAATACGGTCATTACCGGCCCCAGGCAATTGAAAGAAACGGATGGCCCGGAAGATATGTATGTGATCCTGCTGGACAACGGGCGAACCAATATCCTCGCCAACGAGAAACAAAGAGAAAGCCTGTATTGTATCCGTTGCGGCGCCTGCTTAAATGCATGCCCGGTCTATAAGAATATCGGGGGCCATACCTATGCTGCAACGTACAGCGGACCGATCGGATCCGTCATTACTCCCCATTTAAAAAATATGGGAGAATGGAAACACTTAAGTTATGCTTCTTCCCTATGCGGCAATTGTACTGAAGTATGCGCGGTGAAAATTAATTTACATGAACTGTTGCTGGAGAACCGTCATGAAGCTGTTGAAGAAGGTCATAACGGTTTTGCTGAACGAATGGCCTGGAAAATGTGGAAGCAGGGTATGCTCCGGCGGAAATGGATGAATATGGCCGGTGGCAGTACCAAGAACTGGATCGTCAATAAACTGGTCAAAGGCTGGTCGGCACACCGGAGCAGGATGGAATTTCCAAAGAAATCATTCAACCAGTTGTGGAAAGAGAAATACCGCAACCAATAAGTATCTTCATTTTGTGATCGTCTTCAGCAATATAACAACTCCAAGACTGCAATACATTACCGGTTTCATCGCGAAAGAGATGGGTGTAGCCGAATTAAAACTGACAGCCAATATCGATGAATATAAAAATTCCGTAGATCAAAAAATTAATTACAGTGCCGAGAAATTAATCGCGGATGAATTTTGGATTTGCCCGCATCCGTTGTTATTTGAAAAAGAAATTAAGAAACAAACAATTGATTGCTTCGAAGTAAATAATAATAAGGCTTTCTTCAAAACCGGAGGTGATTTCCCTTTTGATTTATTCGCTGCAACTTTCTTTTTGTTGAGCCGGTATGAAGAATACCTTCCGCACGAGAAAGACAAATATGGCCGCTATGCCCATGAAAATTCGCTGGCATTCAAAGAAAATTTTCTGCATGTTCCTTTAATTAATATATGGCTTCAGGACTTTAAAGAAAAGTTGAAACAGAAGTTTCCTGTTCTCACAACTCACAACTCACAACTCACCTTCCTTCCCACCTATGATATAGATGAAGGCTTTTGTTATAAAAATAAACCCTGGTGGAAAACCTGGGGCGGGTATTGCCGCTCCTTTCTAACAGGAAAATTTTTGGAAGTAATGGAGAGAAATAAGGTATTGAGGGGAGAACAGGAAGATCCCTATGATTCACTTCCCCGGATAAAAGATCTGCACAGGAACTATCATTACCTCGACGCAACAATTTTTTTCCTGGTGGCTGAAAAGAACGGCAGGTATGATAAAAACATTTCGCCCTTTAATAAGGAATGGAAGGAACGGGTAAATAATTTTTTTGAAAAAGAACCTGAATGGACAAAGATTCCCCAGCCCTTTTTATATGCCGGTCTTCATCCTTCCTGGCAAAGTGGCGACAGACCCAGGCTTATAAAAAAGGAAATGGACCTGTTGGAATATGAAATAGGAGTGGAGGTTCACGGATCCCGCCAGCATTTTATCCGTTTCAGTTTACCTCATACTTTCCGGCAGTTGCTTGAAGCAGGTATCCATTCTGATTATTCCATGGGATACGGCAGCATTAATGGATTCCGGGCATCCGTTGCATCATCCTTTTACTGGTATGATCTGGAAAAAGAAGAAATGACAAACCTTGAATTATTCCCTTTCTGTTATATGGATGCCAATTCATTTTTTGAGCAAAAATTTTCTACGCAACAGGCTTTGACGGAAATGATGAAATATTTTGAAATCATTAAATCTGTAAATGGAATGATGATCACTATCTGGCATAATACATTTTTAGGAACGCACCGGAGGTTTGCCGGCTGGCGGGAAGTGTATGAAGAATTTCTCCAAAAAATTTATTACCAGTTACCCGCTGTAAATGATGCGATTGATAATGAGGGAATGGACCGGCAACATTTCCTCCATTAACCCTGATGAAAATTGACCTTTTATTAATTTTTCTTCAGGGTTAAATACCTTCCGTTTCGGGTTGCTCGGGCGTTGGTACCGCAGACCTGAATGCTTTATTAACGAGATAAACCCCGAGCAGTGTCACCAGCCCGCCTATTGTAATAAAGATGCTGATCTTTTCATGAAAGATGATCCATCCGCAGAGTACGGCCACCATCGGGTTGATATATGCATAAATGGACGCCTGTTCCGTAGGCAAATTTTGCAGCGCATATAAGTAACATATAAAAGCGATCAGCGAACCAAATAGTACCAGGTATGCAATGGCCGCCCAGGATTGCCAGGGAATTTCTGTTACAGGTATTGCATTACCACTGAGGTTGGTGAAAGTAAATAAAGCGGTTCCGGATATCAGCATTTGTAAACCGAGACTGAAATAGGGATTGAAATGAGCAGCCTGTTTCTTGGTATATAAAGTGGCAAAAGCCCATGTCCAGGTGGCGATCAGTGATAAGAGTATGCCAAACCGGAAATCTGCATTGAAAAAATCATCCAGGTGATCATAAAAGATCACGCAAACACCTCCGAAACCAAGCAACAAACCGATAAGGGCTTTTTGCGGAAGTTTTTCCTTCGATGTAAACAAACCGATGACCACCAGCCAAAGCGGGAAAGTGGCGCCCATGATGGAACCCAAACCGGCAGAAATATATTTCACCCCCCAGGTACTGAGACCATTGCTCAAAATAAAATTCAGAAAACTTAACACAAGAACCGGGATCCATTCTTTGCCTTTAGGCAATGGAATTTTTTTATAAAGAAAAAAGCCAACATATAAAAAACCGGCAATGAGTTGCCGGATACCGGCCATTTGCAGGGCGGGCATCCGTTTGACGCCCTCCTTGGAAGCGATCCAGGTGGTGCCCCATAATATACAAACCAGGGCAAGGCAAAAAATGGCTTTGGCCCTTGTCCCTTTTTTGTGAATGGTCAGCGGGTTGAAGACTGATAATCTTTTTAAGGAATCAGCAGAGGTTTGAAAAATGATTTTATGAAAATCGAAAATGTTCATTAGTGTTTGAAGTGCCGCATACCGGTTATCACCATCGCCAGGTTATTGGCTTGGCAATATGCCATTGAATCATTGTCCCGGATAGAACCCCCGGGTTGAATAAATGCAACGATGCCCGCCTCATGTCCCATCTTCACACAATCATCAAAGGGAAAAAATGCATCACTGGCCATCACGGCGCCCTGCAGACCGAAGTTGAACTGCTTTGCTTTTTCAATGGCCTGTCTCAACGAATCGATCCGGCTGGTTTGCCCGCAGCCTTTACCAATGAGTTGTTTATTCTTCACCAAGGCAATAGCATTACTCTTTAAATGTTTGCAGACAAGATTGGCAAAAATCAAATCTTCTTTTTCAGGAGCAGAAGATTCCCTTCCGCCTGTTTCTTTCCATTCACTGTAATTTCCTTCGTCAGCACTTTGGATCAACACGCCATTTAAAAGAGATCGTTGCATTTCAGCCTTGTACCTTGTTCCTTGTACCTTGTGTCTTACTATTATTCTGTTTTTCTTTGATTTCAATATGCTCAAAGCATCGTCATTGAACCCCGGGGCTATCAACACTTCAAAAAATATTTCAGTAATGGCTTCTGCGGTTGCATTATCAATCGTCCCGTTGCAGACCAATACTCCGCCGAAAGCGGATTCAGGGTCACCGGCATATGCTGCATCCCAGCTTTCTTTAACCGTTAAACGTTGTGCAACACCGCAAACATTGGTATGCTTGATTATCGCAAAAGCCCATCCACCCCCCGCAGGGGGGATTTGAAACTCTCCTATTAGTTGGATGGCAGCATCTACATCAACCAGGTTGTTATAAGAAAGTTCTTTGCCATTCAGTTGTTCAAACAATTCGTCTAGGTCGCCGAAAAACCGTGCCTGCTGGTGCGGGTTTTCGCCATAACGCAGGTTCTTTCCGGGTTTATTGAAAGGAGTAATAACGGATAACTGATGAAAATAGTTTGATATGGCCGTGTCATAAGCCGTACAAACATCAAAGGCTCTGACAGCAAATGATCTTCTTTGTTCTAAAGTGGTTTCACCTTTTTGTTCTTTCAGTAATTTTTCCAGTTCCGCGTAATCTTTTTTTGCAGCGACAACCAGTACATCGTTGAAATTTTTGGCAGCGCCCCGGATCATGGATGGTCCGCCGACGTCAATTTTTTCAATAATTAGTTTTTCATCGTTTGTTGATGCTGCCGTTTCTTCAAACGGATATAGATCAACTATCACCAAATCAATTTCAGGGATATTGTATTGTTTCATTTCCCGGACATGGTTTTCATCATCTCTTTTTCCCAGAATGCCCCCGAATACAGAAGGATGTAATGTTTTGACGCGGCCGCCTAAAATGGAAGGATAAGATGTTAAATTTTCAACAGGGATCACGGGGATGCCCATTTTTTCAATAAAGCTTTGCGTCCCCCCGGTGGAATAGATGGTAACACCCAATTCTGACAACATCTTAATAATATTCTCCAGCCCGTCTTTATAAAAAACAGAGATAAGGGCCGATTGAATTTTTTTGTTCATGGTTGGTAAAAAATTAAAAGGCAGGCAGCACCGGGAACCATGCCTTCGATGATCCTGCGGCAACCGAAGAAAGCGAAGGCTGGTAAGCCGCAAAAATAAGCTATCGCAGGTTCATCACAAAAGCGCCTTTTACACTTACATCGTAATAAGGAATGCGGAGGGAGTCACAAACCTTCTTCAGGATGCTGGTTTTCCAAACAGGTACCGAACTATCAAAGACAACCTGTTTTATATTCATTGCATCCGCCAGCCTGGTCATATCCAGCCGGGGATTCTTTGAGATCACCAGCAGATCGATCGCCGGTTTGTAATTTGTTTTTTGAAAACGGATAGAAGTATCAACCAGAATTATTTTTTTATTGACGAACTGAATATAATTGCCGTTTTGCCGGAAGCATTCCAATGAATCGGCCGGGGTGGTACGAAAGAATATCCCGGAAGGCTTCCGGTAAAAATTCCCCGCAAAATCATCCTTCGCAAGACCCGGGTCACCTTTAAATAAAGATTTTCTTCCATCTATGAAATCAATGGCTTTTTGCTTCGGAATATTGTACACGATGATTTTCTGTTGTTGTTCTGCCCGGATAAAAGAAAGGGAGCGTATAATAATGAACCCCAGCAATCCCAGCAGGCCGGGAACAAGCCATCTCTTTGCTTTCTCCATCAGCCAACAGCTGATGCATACAATGAACAAGATGATCAATATGGCCTGCATAATACTTATCTGCAGGCTGTCCCATAATGAAAACGGCAATGATTCAATTCTTTCGATCCAGGTATTCATCAGCCAAATCGTCCAGCTAAGCAATTTTCCCGCAAACAATGCAACGGCGGGAACCCATGCTACAACACATAATAATATTTCTCCCAATACAATGATGCCGGATAGAGGCACCGCAATAAAATTGGTCAGCAGAAAATAATTTGGAAACTGGTGAAAATGGTAAATGCTTAAAGGGACCGTCAAAATCTGCGCTGCTAATGTTACGGCATTCAGTTTCCAGATAAAATCAAGGATTTTATTTTTTATATAAAACCAATTATAGATCGGCCGCATAAATATAATGATGCTGAGTACCGCAGTATAGGATAGCTGGAACCCGGCATCCCAAAGCCAGTAGGGATTTATGCATAAAAGGATAAAAGCTGAAAGCGCCAGCGTATTGATGATGGAACCTCTTTTGCCAAGCCATTCTCCCAATACGATGCAGGTGAACATTAAAGCGGACCGCAATACGGATGGCTGTGCCCCTGCCATGAAACTGAACAACCATAAACCGGTAATGATAAAAAAAGGACGGATCCATTTAAGTTTTTTACCATAACCGGCGGACATTTTTTTTTGCAGGGGTTTGAATATACGTACAAGCAGCCAGTAGATCAGTCCCAGGTGCAAGCCGGATATGGCAATGATGTGAACCACACCAGTATTGGTATAGGATTGCACCAGCCGCTGGTCAAGATCATCTTTATACCCGATCAGCAGGGCTTCTGCCAGTCCTCTTTCTTTTTCCCCTGCCATATTTCTTTTTATAATATTTAATATGCGTTCCCGGGAACGATAAATAAATTTCCGGAACCAGTTCTCTTTCTTTTCTTCCAGCCATACATATTCGCCGGGTTTCAAAAATACCTGGTGGGTGATGCCATGAAATAATGCATATCGTTTGTAATCAAAGCCTCCCGGGTTTCCGGGATTCCTGATTTCCTGTATTTGTTTTTTAAACAGGATGGTGGAACCATATCCCATCTTCGGTATGGAAGGATCTTTTTTAAAATATATGACCAGGTTGCCATTTACCGGAATTGATTCATTGTTTTGCATTAAATAATTCACCGTGGCTATAGCTTTGTATGAATTTGTTTTTTCCGAAAGCGGTTCTGAAAGACTTGCAACAAGCGTTTCATTCCCGGTATAATATTTTCCCAGCCAGCCGGGATCGTTCCGGATATCTTTCTGCCAGGCCAGCAGGGCGCCAATTGAAACAAATAAGGAAGTAGCTGCTATCCCCGGAATAAAAAAAAATTTAAATCGATTGAAAAGCGGGATTAAAAAAAATCCCGGCACAGCCACCATACTTGTCGTTAAAATGATCCACCAGGTATTTACAGCTGCCTGCAAATTCCATTGAAGAAGGATGCCCGCTATCATACCCGATAAGAGTTTCACAAACGGGGCTTTCTTCCAGAAGTATGTACCGGGAGCAGTCATGGTGAAAAGATATATTGCGTTTAAAAGACAGTCAGGGTTTTTTGACCAATTATTAAGGGTTTTTTCCTGCCGGGTATGAATGATATTCAGTTTGTATCTTTAATCATCAAACAAGCTTGATGAGAAAAACAGCTATTACATTCATGACAATAATCCTGGGTTATTCACTGCCTGCTCAGAACTTACAGGAAATCGGATCCAAAAGAGTACAACTTCCAAACGGGTGGAGCCTTTCGCCTGTTGGAAAAAGTCTTTCCCTGGGTGACCTGCCATTAAATATGGCAGTTTCTCCCTCCGGAAAATTAATAGCAGTCTCCAATAACGGCCAAAGTGTACAATCCATCCAGTTGATTGACGCCAGGAAAGGAAAACTGCTTGACGCAGCGGTGATACCCAAATCATGGTATGGTTTAAAGTTCAGCAGGGATGGAAAAGCATTATATGCATCGGCGGGAAATGATAACCAGGTTTTGAAATACGCGGTAAAAAAAAATAAACTGGTGCCGGAAGACAGTTTGCTGCTGGGCAAAAGATGGCCTGAAAAAATTTCTCCTGCCGGTCTTGAAGTGGATGATGCCAGAAACCTGCTTTATGTGGTGACCAAAGAAAATAATTCATTATACATCATCGACCTGGTAAGCAAAACAATAATGCATAAAATCCCTTTGGGAGGTGAAGGATATTCCTGCCTGTTATCACCGGATAAAAAAGAACTTTATATCAGTTGCTGGGGATGCGATAAAATAAAAATACTGGATACACAAACCAGCCGGATTTCGGAGGAAATACCGGCAGGCGATAATCCCAATGAATTATGTTTAACCCAAAACGGAAACTATCTCTTTGTTGCCAATGGGAACGACAATTCTGTTTCTGTAATTGATATAAAAGGGAGAAAAGTTTTGGAAACATTGAATGCCGCATTATACCCGGATGCGCCGGCAGGTTCAACCAGTAATGGTTTGGCTTTAAGTGCCGATGAAAAAACATTATACATAGCCAATGCGGATAATAACTGCCTGGCGGTTTTTGATATAAGTCGTCCCGGGTTTAGTCAAAGCAAAGGATTTATTCCAACCGGGTGGTATCCGACAAACGTAAAAGTGATCAACGGAAAAATTTTTGTAAGCAACGGCAAGGGATTTTCTTCACAGGCAAATCCTTATGGTCCCAATCCCCTGAGGAAAAGAGAAGAAGTGATTTACCAGGGAGGCGATAAAACAAAACCAATTGATGTGCAGTATATCGGTGGCCTGTTCAAAGGAACCATGAGTATTATTAAAGAGCCGGGTGAAAGTCAATTGGGGATCTATTCCCGGGCTGTTTATCAAAATACGCCTTATAATAAAGAAAGGGAAAAGGCAAGTAAAGGAGAGATGAATAACCCGGTTCCGATGAAAGTTGGCGACGCCTCACCAATAAAATATGTTTTTTATCTGATCAAGGAAAACCGGACCTACGACCAGGTATTGGGTGATATGAAAGAAGGTAACGGGGATCCTTCTCTTGTTTTATTCGGGGAAAAAATAACACCCAACCTGCACAAGCTGGCAAGGGAATTTGTGTTGCTGGATAATTTTTATTGCGATGGAGAAGTAAGTGCTGACGGGCATGCGTGGAGCATGGGCGCTTATGCCACGGATTACCTGGAGAAAACCTGGCCTACCAGTTATGGGGGACGTGGCGGGAGTTATGACGGTGAGGGCATGAGAAAAGTGGCCAATAATAAATCCTATATCTGGGACCAGTGCAAATTGAAAAATATCACATACCGCACTTATGGCGAATTCGCCGATTCAGCGATGACGAATTTACCGGTATTGAAGGATCATGCTTGTCCTTATTATACCGGCTGGGACATGGCAACTAAAGATACAACCCGTTTTTACCAATGGAGAAGGGAATTTGATTCATTACTGGCCCATAACGCGGTACCTCAATTTAATACTCTGCGTTTTGGCAATGATCATACTGAGGGGCTGAGAAAAGAAAAGCCAACGCCCTATGCTCATGTGGCGGATAATGACCTGGCCGTTGGAATGTTCATTGAATATTTAAGTAAGAGTCCCATCTGGAAAGAAAGCGCTGTGTTCATCATTGAAGATGATGCGCAAAACGGATCAGACCATGTGGATGCGCACCGAACCACCGCTTATGTTGCCGGTGGGTTTGTAAAAAGAGGTTATGTGGATCACACAGCCTATTCCACTACCTCCATGCTGCGGACGATGGAACTGATCCTCGGTTTGCAACCCATGTCGCAATATGATGCTGCCGCCGAGCCGATGTGGAGATGTTTTACATCTGCAGCGGATATAACTCCCTTTACATCGTTGCCTTCCAATGTTGATCTGACCCAAAAAAATGTTGCCATCAATGAATGGCAAAGACGTTCGGAGGAATTTGATTTTACAAAAGAAGATGCCATCCGGGATATGGAGTTCAACAGGGTGTTATGGTATGGCCTGAAAGGGGATAAGGTTCCCATGCCTGCGCCCAAAAGAGCTGCATTTCTTAAAACGAAAGAAGAAAATGAAACGGACATTGATTAGGCCATAAATTTTTTTATATAAGCTATCTGCCCGAGATGATAAATATTATGCTGGATCAATCCATTCAGCATAAAACGGTAATTGAATTTTCTTCCCGCGACGATTCCTGAAAGAAAATTATCGTCTTTTGTTTCCAGTATGGCTATTATCCTATCATGAATGCTTTTCAATTCTGCCATACCCGCGGGCCAGGTATGAACGGAAGGATCTATTTCCCGCCAGTCCAGGTTTTCGATCATTTTAATTTCCTCCGGGGACGCATTATTTAATTGTTCCAGGCAAAATTTGGCCCAGGTAATCATGTGATAAAGCAATTCAATCAATGAATGGCCCGTCCCATTTGGTCTTATTTGTGCTTTGGAATTGTCCACCTCTTCCATTATGGGGTATATGGCCCGGCCAAACCAGGGCTCGCCGCTTAAAGTGTTTTGGATATTGCGGATGATGGATTGTATTTCTATATTCATGGTATAAATGTAAAAAAAATCATACAACTGCCCTGCAGTTCATATTCTCCCGGGATAAAATGGCAGAGGTATTACAACATTTATTTACTCAGGTACATGCTCCGGTCCTTGTACAACTGCCGGAAATAAGGATCCCGGAGATTCTTGATAAACCGGATGGCTTCGCCGGTACTTTTCATCTCGGGCCCGAGTTCTTTATTCACTCCCGGGAATTTATTAAAACTGAAAACAGGTTCTTTGATTGCAAACCCATCCAGGTTTTTTTCTTCGGGGATATCGGCCACTTTCATTTCGCCCATCATCACTTTTGTGGCGTAGTTGAGATAAGGTTTGTTGTATGCTTTTGCAATGAACGGGGTTGTCCTGGATGCCCTTGGGTTGGCTTCAATCACATAAACTTTGGTATCCTTGATGGCAAACTGGATATTGATCAATCCTTTCACTTTTAATTCGAGTGCGATCTTTTTGGCATAATCCACCATGTCCTGCACTTCAAGCGGCGACAGATTGAAATAAGGGAGTACGGCATTGCTGTCCCCGCTATGTATGCCAGCCGGTTCTATATGTTCCATGATGCCCATTACATGAAATTTTTCCCCATCACATATCGCATCGATCTCTGCTTCCTGGCAGCGGTCGAGGAAATGATCAACGAGGATCTTATTTCCGGGAATATGCTTCAGCAAACTCACTACGGCATTTTCCAGTTCATCATCGTTCAGTACGATCCTCATTCTTTGCCCCCCGAGAACATAGGAAGGTCTTACGAGAACAGGGTAACCAACTTTATTGGCCACCTGCACTGCTTCATCCACTGTCCAGGCGGTGCCATAATCAGGATAGGGAATATCCATTTCTTTCAGCATATCGCTGAAACGGCCACGGTCTTCGGCGATATCGAGACTGTCGTAAGATGTGCCAACAATTTTGATCCCCCTCTCATGTAATTTTTGCGCAAGCTTCAGGGCCGTTTGACCACCCAGCTGTACAATGACTCCATCCGGTTTTTCATGTTCGATGATCTCCCATAGATGTTCCCAGTAAACCGGCTCGAAATACAATTTATCCGCCATGTCAAAATCGGTGCTCACGGTTTCCGGGTTGCAGTTCACCATGATAGCTTCGTATCCGCAATCTTTAATAGCCAGCAGGCCATGCACACAGCAATAATCAAACTCAATTCCCTGGCCGATGCGGTTGGGGCCTGAACCGAGGACAATTATTTTTTTCCTGGAGGAAATCTTCGATTCATTCGAGTGGTGTAAGCTTGCTCCTGGCTGGGAAGTTTGGAGGGTGCTTTCAAATGTTGAATAGAAGTAAGGGGTCTTTGCTTC
>CAZQGZ010000103.1:0-12751 GCA_964592935.1 uncultured Chitinophaga sp.
AGATGTTCAGTACCCATTCGGTATCGGGAAACAAAGTAACCATAACAAGGCCCCTGGCGAATGGGGCGTATTTTGCAAAAATTGAAACTGTTGACGGGATTGTGAGCCGAAAAGTTTATAAAGGAAACTGATCATTAAATTGATACATGACAGAAGCCCTGGTTTTTTAGCCGGGGCTTTTTAAATGAACTGTATTATTGATGTTGCGTCGCAATTTTTCCTCCCAAACATGATTCCCTTATTAATATTTAAATGGTTTGTCGGAAAGCCAAAGCCCCCAGCTGATCACATTGATAGCCCGGTGACTGTTATACACCCTTTCACACATAAAAGAAATTTCACCGTTTACCGCCTGCAGTATGTCTTCCCTGGTAAGGGTGATTGCATGCATTGTTGCCTTTGCACTTTTTTCAGAAGCCGGCACTTTACTCAGCAGCAATATGCCATGGAGCGGAGTGGTATTGAAAGGAGTATATACTTTAACGCGGGCCGCATTGAACAAACCATTATTTTCAGCGGAATTAAATCGGAGAAATTTATAATCCCGCAAATCAAATATATCCGTCACTTTAAAAAGAGGCAGTGTCAGCATTTTGGGATCAGGCGTATAACTTAAACCGTTCAGCGGGGTCGGGATAATTTTACCGGTCTCTATTTCAAAACTATTGTCTTCAGCCACGATCCTGCATTGTTCCGTTACGATAGTGGTTTGCTTTACAAACAGGGTTTTTTTTGCAAGATTGGGAGAGCAGGAAATCAATATAAAAGAAAGCAGGTATAGCGCAGTTCTTTGCTGCATTATTTTTTTATAAATATAGGATAAATAATTCCGGGGCAAATCCGATATAAACAGTTCAGTATTCTAAGCTTTTCGATTCACTCCGAGTTTCCTGCAATGGACTCGATAGGTTTATATGTAAACTTAACTCAGGACAAACAGATTTCTTTTTTCGTTTCATAACATCCCCGAGTCCGCTGCACACACGGCTGGGCGAGGAGACTCGGGAAGAAAAATGTATTTTTTTAATGGTCAATGGTGTCTTAATTTGTCGTATTGCCCATACATAACGACAGTTTAATATATTTTATTTATTGAACATTACGAGTATAAAGAAAAAGATCAATGATAACTTAAAAATATGTTACAACAAAGGGAACCATTCAATTAATTTATTTAGAAATTTTAAAAACGCCTGATCTGTGCATCTTTTATAAGTGACTTTCTGGGCAATTTTTTTATGAATTGATGAAGAGAAAGGTGTATTAGTAATTCTAAGCACTCTTTCCATAGTTTCTTTCGGCCTTAATGGCTTCAAATCTCCATGTGCAATCAACCCTTCATGAAAACACCATTGATAAAGTGATGTATTTGCTTCCCACCCAAAAGCGTCCTCAACATGAGGAGAGTCCTGCCAAATCCAATTCTCAAGCTCTGGATCTATTGCGATAGCCGTATTACGATCTAACCATTCATTATTATCCAACATATTCTGAACATCCTTCTCAAGCTGTTCCCTATCCTTGTGTTCCTGACCGCATCCTTCCTTATCAAAAACAACTGTTGCATATCTATATTGATTTGAAAAACTTTTTAGGAACTCATGACCGTCATTATAACATCCAGAATCATGACCAATATGGGTAATTACTTCAAAAGAAAAATTTGAAATTTTAGATGACACAGGTACTCTTTTGAGGAATTCTTCTACTACTTTTTGCATAGTACCATCTGCAACCAAAACAACTAAATCTTTCATGACAAAATTCCATTTGCAAATAGTAAATATAAATTAGGATTCCCTTTCCATTCTTTTAATTTTGGGTGATTTGTTCCTCTAACAATATCAGTTATACCCTTCTCAGTTTTCCCAAAACAAAGTAGCGATTTAGGATCAAGCATGCTCAAAATTACAGGCGAATGAGAGGCTAAGAGAATTTGTGCATTATAGACTGAAGACATAGATTGATAAACACACTCAATTGCTTTAGGATGAATACCATTTTCCGGTTCCTCAATTAAATAAACCCCTTGTATTCCATCTATATAGGCAGGTATTGTTAATGCTAATAATCGCAGCGTCCCATCAGAAACAAGCCAACTAGGAACCTCTATTCCATTTTCGTATTTAATTTTCAAATATCTCCTTCTATCTTCTTCTCTTTCCACAGTTGTGATATCATTTATATCAGGCAGAGCTGTTTTAATATGCTCAATCCATTGATTAAATCTTTTTTTATTTTTTCTTAAATTATCAATAACCCAAGGGAGATTTGAACCATCAGTTTTGAAATGTAAACTTTGCCCTGGTGCACTTGGCTGTCGAATATCCAAACTGTTCAAAATAAACAATTGAACCCCCTGCTGCAAAAATGATTTTAGCCATGTTGATGCTGGAAATTTTGTTTCATCTTCAGGGAGATTTCCCAAAGCAGATTTTTTAATACCAAATTTAAAGGAAGGTAGCCATCCTTTACCCGATGCTTCTTGTGTTTCAATATAAAAATTATCATTTTTTTTACCCTCATTCTTTTTAGATGAAATGACTCTTTTAAAATTTTTCGATTTAAATTTATCAATCAAAATAGTTTGCGGTTCAGAAACTAACTCTGGGAAAAGTATTCTCTGAGGTGTTTCTATTTTAAATTTTGCATCAGAAGTCAATAACCATGCTCTTTCTTCTTTAATTGCATTTTCCAAAGAATCTTGAGTGACTCCAATTTTGATTTCATATCTTATTACTGAAAAACTTCTCCCATTAAATTTTTCTTTTATTTGTTGCGGAATAGATACTTCAATTGCAAATTCAATGTCGCCTCCTTTGCCTCCAAATGTAAGTTCATCAAAGTATGCGGCTCGATCATTAACAGCTTTATCAATACCAAGATTAACGATATCTGAGAGAAACTTTACAATATCTAAAAAAGTACTTTTGCCAGTAGCATTAGCACCAATTAAGACATGAAATTCATCCAACGTAATTGAAATGAATTTTAGTGATCTGTAGTTTCTTGCTTCTATTAGACGAATCATATTTTGCTAAGTTACCAACCTAAAAGCAAAAGCCCCAATTTTTAGTCTTGGCTATCTTTTATTTCGCACTCCCCGTCAGGGTTTTCAACCGTTCGCAGACTTACTTTTTCTTTCCACTTTTCGTTAGTTCTGGAGTTTCATTCCTGAAAACAACCATATTATCAAACACATCCACCAGTACCGGCTTGCTCTTATCAATATCCCCTGCCAGAATTCTTTTCGATAACTGGTTCACAATTTCTTTTTGTATTAATCTCTTCAATGGTCTTGCGCCAAACTGCGGGTCGAAGCCCTGCTCGGATAAATAATCCAGCGCATATTCGCTGAATTGCAATTGTATCCCGCTTTCGGCAACCAATCTCTTCAGGTTGTTCAACTGGATCTTCACAATACCTTTTATTTCTTTATGCATGAGCGGGCGGAACATGATGATCTCATCAACCCGGTTCAGAAATTCAGGACGTATGGTTTGCCGCAACAATGCCATCACTTCCAGTTTTGCTTTACCCGTAACTTCCTCCACATTGCTTTCTTTCACTTTTTCAAATGCATCCTGTATAATATGACTCCCGATATTGCTGGTCATGATGATGATGGTATTCTTGAAATTCACCACACGTCCTTTGTTATCGGTCAATCGCCCGTCATCCAATACCTGCAACAATACATTCCAGACATCGGGATTTGCTTTTTCAATTTCATCGAGCAATACAACACTATATGGCTTTCTCCTCACTGCTTCTGTCAGTTGCCCTCCTTCATCATAACCCACATAACCGGGAGGCGCACCCACCAGGCGGCTCACCGTATGTTTTTCCTGGTACTCACTCATGTCGATCCGCGTCATCATGCTTTCATCATCAAACAAATATTCGGCCAGTGCTTTGGCGAGTTCAGTTTTACCAACACCAGTGGTACCGAGGAAAATAAATGAACCGATCGGTTTTTTGGGGTCCTGTAATCCGGCACGGCTTCTTCGTATTGCATCGGCCACAGCGGTGATCGCTTCATCCTGTCCCACTACCCTTTCATGCAAATGCTCTTCCAGTTTTAATAATTTTTCCCTGTCGCTCTGCAGCATTTTGGTCACGGGAATACCGGTTGTTTTGGCAATACTTTCGGCAATGTCTTCCGCATCTACTTCTTCTTTCAGGAGTCGTTTCTCGGTGCTGGTTGCCAGTTGCTGGTTAAGAGCCTCCGCAATTTTTTCCTGTTCCTTAATTTTGCCATAGCGTATCTCGGCTACTTTACCATAATCGCCTTCCCGTTCCAAACGTTCGGCTTGTTGTTTAAGATCTTCCACTTTAGCCTTGGCATCCTGTATTTTCTCCACCACTTCTTTTTCTTCTTTCCATTTTGCCTTATACGTATCCCGCTCAACGGAAAGATTGGCGATCTCCGTATTCAGTTCTTTCAGCTTCACTTCATCATTTTCTCTTTTGATCGCTTCCCGTTCAATTTCCAGTTGACGGATCTGTCGTTCGAGTGTATCCAGTTCTTCCGGCATGGAATTCATTTCCAGCCGCAACTTGGCAGCACTTTCATCAATGAGGTCAATGGCCTTATCGGGCAAAAAACGATCGGTGATATACCGGCTCGATAATTCCACTGCCGCAATGATGGCTTCATCTTTTATTCTTACATGGTGATGCGTTTCATACCGGTCCTTCAATCCACGAAGAATGGAGATGGCATCTTCAACAGATGGTTCATCGATCATCACTTTCTGGAAACGTCTTTCAAGGGCTTTGTCTTTTTCAAAAAATTTCTGGTATTCATTTAATGTCGTAGCGCCTACGGCTCTTAAATCACCCCTGGCCAGGGCGGGTTTTAAAATATTCGCCGCATCCATAGCACCTTCACCTCCGCCTGCGCCTACGAGGGTATGTATCTCATCAATGAATAAAATAATTTCACCTTCGCTGCCACTGACCTCTTTCACCACGCCTTTTAATCTTTCCTCAAATTCTCCTTTATATTTTGCACCGGCGATCAAAAGGCCCATATCCAATGCATAAATAATTTTTGATTTTAAATTCTCCGGCACATCGCCGTTTACGATACGATGGGCGATACCTTCGGCAATAGCGGTTTTGCCCACACCGGGTTCACCAACCAGGATCGGGTTATTTTTTGTTCTTCTTGAAAGAATATGTAATGTTCTCCTGATCTCTTCATCACGCCCGATCACCGGGTCCAGTTTGCCCTGCCTGGCCAGGTCATTCAGGTTCCTCGCATATTTATTCAGCGCATTGAATTCCTGTGATTGTGTTTGAGAGGTCACGGTCTCTCCTTTTCTTAATTCCCTGATAGCTGCGATCAAACCCTTTTCGGTGAGACCTGTATCTTTCAATAATCTGGCCGTTGCATCATTGCCCTGTACGATGGCCAGTAATAAATGCTCGGGAGTAACAAATTCATCTTTGAATGATTTAAGTGCAGCGCCGGCTCTCAATACCACGCTGTTGGCTTCCCGCCCGATATTCTGCGCCGGTTCACCCGAACTGATCTTCGGGAGTTTACTGATCAGTTCATCCAGTTTACTGTCAACCAGGTTGACCGTAACGTTATTTTTCTTCAACAAATAATCCACGGGAGAATCTTCCTGTTCGAGCAACGCCTTTAAGATATGTTCCGTCTCGATATTCGGGTTCTTTGCATTAAAGGCTAATTGCTGTGCCTGTTGAAAGGCCTCGGCCGCTTTTATTGTGAAATTTCCTAAGTTCATAATTGTAAATAATGGTTTTTAAATTTTGTCCGGAAGTCCGAAAGCATATCGCTTCGTCAGAGTTATTCTTTCCGGTCTTTACTGACTTACGGACTTTCCGACTACTTATCAAAATCAAATAACTTTAAACTCTGATGTCAAATAACAATCCAAACCAAAATACCCGTAACTATGTCATATAAAGTTAGCTCTATCTGCATGAAAGTCATATCCCTTGTTGGTTTACTGCTAATGTTACAGCCCCTTTCAGCGCAATACAACTGGAACGAACTGGACCGGGAACTCGAGGCCAAACAAAAATTGCTGGGCAATAACCTGGTCTGCTTGCTTTGGAAAGGCGATTCAATGATCTATAAAAAAGAAATGGGTGAATTTAATTCAAAGACACAGGCCCCCATTGCCAGTTGCAGTAAATGGCTGACGGCCGCATTGGTGATGCAGTTCGTGGATGAAGGAAAAATTTCCCTGGATGATAAAGTGGCCAAATACATCCCGGAGTTTGATAAATACTTTAAAAGTTATATCACCATCCGGCAATGCCTTTGTCATATGACGGGTATTGCAGATGAAGGCACATTGCTGAAAAGGTTATTGCAACGCAGAAAATATGAAACGCTCGAAGAGGAAGTGAACAGTTTTGCCGCCCGGGAAATACGGGCCAATGCCGGAACCGATTTCTGGTATGGCAATGTGGGACTGAATATAGCAGGCCGTGTTTTAGAGATCATCAGCAAGAAAAAATTTGACGTGCTGATCAAAACAAAACTTTTTATGCCGCTGGGAATGACGAAGACCACCTTTGCAGAAATGAATGGAGGTGCGGTCAATCCATCCGGCGGCGCCAAATCCACCGCTGATGATTATTTGAAATTCCTGGTGATGCTGCTTAATAAAGGGAAATACAACGGGCAGCGGATACTCAGCGAAGGCGCTGTTGACCGGATGATGGAGGTACAGGATAAACCGGAACAGATAAAGTATGCACCCAAAGCGGCGGAGGGTTTCACCTATGCATTGGGAAGCTGGGTCATAGAACAAAATAAAAATACAGCAACCACATTAGCCAGCCCGGGTTTATTCGGAACCTGGCCGATGATCGATTTTTGCCGCGGTTACGCCTATATTGTTTTTGTTAAAAATTTACTGGGCGAGGAAAGGGCGGATGAGCACCTGGTAATAAAGAAGATCATTGATACACAAATTGCTTCTGTCTGCCGGTGAAGAAAGGCTGTTAGCTTTTAGCCATGAGCTATTAGCTTTTCATAATCAAAGATGATATTCATAATACTAACGGTACAAGGCTAACGGCTAATAGCTAACAGCTTCTCTCAACTACCAGAACTTAATATACAACGCCGCGATCATCATTAATACCACCACGATCATCGCCAGCAAGGATGGTTTTATTTTGAACATGGATTTGTCGAGGGCAAATGCGTTGGGATTTATTTTGGGACCTGCAAAACTCATCGCCACCATCACTATGACCGTAAACATAAATGACAAACCCATAGAGATCAGGAAGGGAATTTCGTAACCGCCTTTTCCATTGGGATATGCGGTATAAAAAATCGTGTCATGACCAAGCACCTGCGGTGCAAATTCATTAAAAAAAACGCTTAATACAAATCCTGTTATTAACCCGGCTACCGCGGCAGCTCCTGTTGTTCGTTTCCAGAAAAGACCCAGCAGGAACATGGCAAACACACCGGGACTGATAAAGCCGGTATATTTCTGAATAAATGTAAAACCACCTTCGCCCCCGATGCCAAGCAGGTCATTCCAGGTAAAGAGGACAGCGATCATCATGGCAAACAACACGGCGATCCTTCCGGTAATCACCATCTTTTTTTCGTCAGCTCCCCGGTTGATATATTTTTTATAAATGTCCAGTGTAAAAATGGTGGAGATGCTGTTGGCTTTTCCTGCCAGCGAAGCCACGATGGCAGCCGTTAATGCAGCCACGGATAATCCTCTTAGTCCTTCCGGTAAAAAACCAAGCACCGATGAATAAGCCGCATCCTGGTTGGCCAATGCAGGCAGCTTGCCCTGTTTTACCAATACAAAAGCGGCAATACCCGGAAGCATCACGATCACCGGCATCAATAATTTTAAGAAAGAAGCAAAGACAAGACCCTTTCTTGCCGTTGGCAGATCGGCACCCAATGCCCTTTGGGTGATATACTGGTTGCAGCCCCAGTAATTCAGGTTGGCGATCCATTGCCCGGCTGCATACATGAGAATGCCGGGAAGGATCAGGTATTTGCTGATATATTCCTGAGAAGAAGATGCATCGGGCTTTGATAATATCATATGGAAATGATCCGGCGCTTCTTTAAATAAAGTCGTTAATCCATGAAGTGGTCCTTGTCCCCCGCTTACTTTGTCCAGTGCAATAAACACAGTAACCAATCCCCCGATGATCAGCACCAGCACCTGTATCACATCGGTATAGCCGATCACTTTCATGCCGCCCAGTGTGATAAAAATGGCAAAAGCAGCCAATGCGATCATGACCGTATGCAGGTATTCGGGGCCCACCAGGCCACTGATGGCCACGGAACCCAGAAATAAAATAGAAGTGAGATTCACAAACACATAAAGAAACAACCAGAATACCGCCATGATAACGGATACCGATTCATTATACCTGGTCTTCAAAAACTGCGGCATCGTGTATATCTTGTTCCTGAGATATACCGGCATGAACCAGATGGCAATAATAATCAATGCAACGGCCGCTATCCACTCATACGCGGCTACAGCAATGCCCACGAAATATCCATTGCCGCTCATTCCGATAAACTGTTCTGCAGAAATATTCGAAGCAATGAGGGAGGCACCGATGGCCCACCAGGTGAGTGAACCTTCGGCCAGGAAAAAGGCTTTGGAATCATGTTCCCTCGTTTTCCTTCTTAAATAGATCCAATAACCATAAGAAGCAACTATTACAAAATAAAGGAGAAATACAAGTTTATCGCTTGTTGCCAGGTTCATAAACTGTGATTTATCCTGAAAAAGTATAGAAAATTGCCGAAACTCAACTTTCTTATCTTTAATTTTAAATTAAACAGGTACAATTATGTACGAACACCGTAAACAACCACTTGCCTCCCGGGCCACTTTTTACCAGCGGATATTAAAACATATTGTCATTGCCCTTATCGTCATGGCGGTTTGTCTTGCCATGGGTATCGTCGGTTATCATTATCTCGGTGAAGTTTCCTGGATCGATTCCATACATAATGCTTCTATGATTCTGGGCGGAATGGGACCTGTAGTAGAAATTAAAAGTGATGCCGGGAAAATATTCTCCTCGGCTTTTGCTCTTTTCAGCGGGATTATTTTTATTACCAATGTTGGTATCATCCTGGCTCCTGCCCTTCACCGCATTTTTCACCGGCTGCACCTCGAAGACATAAAATAGGTTGATGAATGGAATAGTAAATGATGTTTGAAAAGCAGGTGAAAGACTCAATATTCAACACTCAACAAACAAGACTCAAGTTATTCACGATCGGAAAAACTTGAACATTGAAGATTGTTTGTTGATTTATTGAGTCTTGTTCCACTATAGCAAATTTTCTTAAAAAAAGGAATCTCATTCACCATTGACCATTCACTGTTTCCTCACCAGCACCACTTTATTCCTGTCGGCTTTATAGATCGTTTCAAAAAAATTCACCAGTTCAGGATATTCTTTTCCGGGATACCGGCCTCCATAATATTCAATCTCCCGGTAATAGACCAGCCGGTTTGCAGATAACCTTACTGAACATTCATATTTTCCAAAAAGGCTGCTGACCAAAACATCCCGGGGTATGGTTTCAGCAATAAATCCTTCCGGTAAAATGATCTCCGATGAATCCACATCTTTATATGCATGTCCCAGTACCAGGTCGGATTTCCTTGGTTCATCTATAGAAAGTTTGCGATGTGACCTGGTCATGATATTGGGGATAACAAAAAGGCGTTTGCCTGTAATCGTTGCATAATTGTTCACCGTGATATCCAGCATTTCTTCAACAACAGGTAAAGAGGACCTGGTTTCTTTATAATCAAAATGGGTTATCTCGTATGTGGCAAAGTCAAGTTGCTCATGCAGGAATTCTTTCACTTTATCTTTTGAAAGTCCGTGTATCAGTTCATGGTAGGAATCCTGCTGCAGTCCGCCATAGCGGGTAAAAGCATTGACCCGGAGCGTTCCTTCTTCATCCAATGTTGCTTTTATTTTTCTTGAAGCCAGGTTTTCCATCATTCCGTATCCGGGAGTACGGACCAGCGTTCCACCTTTCTCATTTACCAATAAAGCATAACGGTCACAGGTAAATTCACCGAGATAACCCGGAGGCATTGTCTGGCTTGTACATTCCAGCCAGACCGTGTCCTTTTGTAACGGTACACAAAGAATGACATGGTTGAATTGCTGTGAAGGAAAATCAGCCAATACGTTACTGGCATTATGCCCGGCTTTTACCAGGGAATAGGCAGAATTAATTCCCGCTTCCTTCAACAGGCTGTACATATAATTGGTCAGCGCTTTGCAATCACCATAGGCTTTGGAAGCTACATATTTTGCATCAAACGGCTGCCAGCCACCAATACCCAGTTGTATGCTGATATACCGGGTATTCTTTTGAAGGTATTCGTAAAGCCTTGCGATCTTTTCCCGGGGATCATCCAGTGAATCCGTTAAATGGTGCACCGTTTTTATTACATCATCCGGCAATTCATCTCTCCCCTGTTTCAGTGAATAAACAAATTTTCCGAATTCTTCCCAGCTGTTCATACTTCCCCTGTAATCCTGTAACTCAAATTCGGACGGCGCGAAAAGAACAACCGTATTTAATTCATACCAGTCCGGTGAAGCAAATTCATTTTTGATGGCCGGCAACCCGCTGACCTGCCAGGTCATAACTTTTTTATCCTTCTGAGCAGTTATTCCCGGTTCATTTATATAGTTAAAGCTCTTGAACCGGACCTGGTAGTTCAAAGGGGAAATGATACTGATGATGCTCTGCTCTACTGAAAAATTTTCATCTTCTCTCGGAAGCCAGAGCGGGAAAAACAACGTGCCGTTGTACCGGATCTCCACTTCATACTCTACGGTATAAGGATATACTTTATAAAAAAAATCATGAAACTTCCGGCGGCTGTCATCTATCCATGCGCTTTCATCCATACCGGTGAGGTCAATGACCTGTTTGTTCTTTAATTTCCTTAATTCTTTGCCATCCGCGTCATAGAGTGTTCCTTCAATATGTTCAATGGAATGCAGGTTATCATAATACTCCATGAACCCGGCATGCTCATCTCCTTTTTCATCCAGTATGGTCAAAGCGTATTTTTTCCGGAGAATGGCCTGCCCGGTATTGATCACTTCAAAGCTTATATTCTCCATTCTTTTTACAACATGTGCCTGCAAAAGGAGGGTTGAGGGTATCTTTGAAACGGCGTAATCGCCTTCACCTGCCCATGAAAACCGGCAGGGAAACATAAAAAATACAGCGATCAACAACCGTTTAATCATAAATCATTTTTTCTTTTTAAAAACGATCTGCTCCGCCTGCTTTTTCACCACCAGGTTAAAAAATTCCCGCAGGCTATGATATTCATCCGGCATAAAATAAGACCGGTTGCACCGGATCCTGCTCCGCAGGGAGACATTGTTCCCGGATTGGGAAATGCGGTATTCAAAATAAACATCCCCGTTATTATTTAATTTAACCATGACCGGCTCAGGCAATTCATCCACCACGTATCCGGCCGGCACTTCCATCTGGAGGTTATATGTTTTATCCAGAGCATAAGGCATTTCCACGGGGTAAGACCGTTCCGTTGATTTAAAAAGATTTTCTCTATAACCTTCACCAAACATCGGGTCCAGGTATATGATATCCTCTTTTTCATCTTTTATTTCAAAATCAAAATAAATCCCCAGTTCATGATCATATTTATCCAATGAATCCACCCTGAAATTACTCATGGCTATTTCTGCCCCGAAATTTTTTATAATCTCCTTTTGCAATGGTTCCGTTCCTTTTTCCTTGATAAGATCACGCAGGTCATCCGACCCGTAGTAACCGGGATTTTGCTGTACACTGCCAACAAGATTTCCATTTTCATCGTTGATAATAAAAATTGTGGCCGACCTGGTCTCCACCAGCGAATCGGGGTTCAGGATGATGGCATCAGCTTCTTTATTGATCACCCGGGCATCCCCGTTGTAACATCTCACGGGCAGGCGGCCGAATCCCATATGCGGTTCGCTGGCATCCAGGAAAAAAGTTTTACCTTCAATTTGAACGCGGCAGATCACATAATTATACTGGCTCAGGATCGGGTATTCAGAAAACGTGAACCCGTTTGATCTCGTGCTCAGCATGACAGGATCAGCTTCCAGGTGCTCATGCCGGAGCATGGCGGTCAGCAATAAATTTATTTCGGCCACATTACCCCGTTTGTTTTTTAAAACGGTTTTCATGTTTTGATCCATTCCTCTCCTGCTGTGGCTGGTGCAGGTAAAATGATCCCTGATAAATTCAAAGATCTTTTTTGCCTTAGCCCGTTTGCCCGTAATGCCTTTGAGTTCCGGTTCCAGTATCTCATTCATCCAGCCATTGTCCTTATCCAGTTGCTGCCCGAAAAATTCTGATTCCAGCAAGACCCCGGTAATCTGCGGCCATGATTCCACATAGCGGTGATAATTTAAAGGTTCCTTTTGTTCGACTAATAAAAAATCAATCTTCTGGATATGATTATCGAGTGTGGAGGTAAATGCTTCTTCCTTTAATGCAGGAACATTTTTGATCACCCACCTGTAATCGGTGGTCCCGGCATTCACCCGGTGAAAATCGGAACGGCCCGATGCATTGGGCACCGTTACATTAAAGGAAGCGTTTCCTTCCTTTTGTTCATTGATATCGAACTTGAGATAGCCCTGGGTCAGGAAAACATAATAGAAAAAGGAGGGTATGGAAAGATTGTATTCA
>CAZQGZ010000104.1:0-12725 GCA_964592935.1 uncultured Chitinophaga sp.
AGCATTAACATCGTGAACAGTGATGCGATTTTTCTCATGTTAACGTTAATTTTTAGATTTAAAAGCATTGATTATCAAGCAAATTCGTCCAGTTTCAGTGGGTATGATATAATATTAAGACACAAAGTCTTATTAAATTGCTGCCGCAATGTAAAGTTTTTTTTAACAATTACTTAAAAACGGTAAAAAAATTTTAACTCCCCTGCAACTTTTAAATAGCCATGCATATTCAAATGTTCATTGGATATAGCTTTTTGCCCCAAAAATCCACCTGACCTGTAATCTTATTTCACTTTTTTTATTGCCATCAATTTTATCCGGACCCGAACCCAAGAAGGCCTTATCCCGGTAGATCGTCCGGGCCCAACGAAGCCATAGCGAAATATTCCTGCTGATATCATAATTCAAATTAATATAGTATCGGAAACCCCTGTCATATACAGCCGGAATGGAATAACTGTACATCACATCGTTTTCATAGGCATAAATGCGGGAATCATATCCATCCGTTTCAAAATACTGAATTCGCAGAACCGCGTTATATGATTTCAGCATGGGCTTGTACAGTAAATCAAAAAAACCGAGGAATCCTTTTTCCGGGCTAATCCTTTTATCTTTTTTATTCCACAACAATTCTACCCTGCTCCGAAGCGTGATGGCGCTGTTGATCTTAAAACTAACCTGGGTCCTCCAGTTCCGGCGGGTTTTATCAACAGGATAATTTGTGACAGGAACAGTTCCCGCATAACCCGGTAACGGATCCGAATTATTTGATTGTTTTGTTTCGACCCTGAATTTAGTGTAGAGTTCGGCCTGTTTGTTCGGGGTATAAGTCAGCTGAACCAAAAATTCCTTCCCATAACCCGGCGCATCTACCTGGTATTTGATCCATGGAAATTTACAGATATCACCGTATGCATCGATCCGGAAACCCATGACCGGGCGTATCGTGATCCCGGTATAAAACCCGGTTTCATTGGTGGGATAGGTGTTTTCAGTAAAAGCATTCCCGTTGACCGATTGATAGGCAGAACGGATGGTCCGCTGCACCAATGCAATATCCGCGTTGGGGTCCACACTGATCAATAATCCGTTGATAAATGCTTTGTGCAGGTTCTTATCGGCCGCTGCTTCTCCAAAAAAATGAAAATTCCTGTGCGTATAGCTGTAATCCACACTGAAATTATTCCAGTCTTTCCCTGTAAACGAATATAAATTATAGGGCTCCTCCCTTTTATGAACCGGCAGGGAAAAATGATACCAGATAGCATTCACTCCAACCTGCCATTTCATTTTTTTATAAACGATATTTCCCCCCGTTACTAATTGTGAAAGATTATTTTTTTCGGAATTTTCCAGGATCGTCCGGTGATAACCGGATGTAAGAAAGGAAGAAATAAAGTTTTCATTCTTTATCGTATCAGCAACCAGGTTGGCGCTTAATTTCCTGAATGAAACAAATGCAGTGACTTCGAGCTTTTTTACCCGGATGGTGATGCCTGCCCCGCGGTGAAAATAAAATTCACCGGCAGCACAGTAGGGCCTGATCACTTCCGATTGCCGCTTCACTCCCATTACTTCGGCGCTTTTTTTAAAAGCAAGGCCCTGCCATTGAATAAGCCCCTGTCCCATATTCACAGTAAAATCCCCCAGCGCCAGGGAATGAATGATCCCGATCCTTTTCGCATAAAAATGAAAGGTGTAAAAATCAAATCCATTTTTTTGTGACCCTTTTAAAAACTGTTCCCCTGCATCCTTATCACCCAGCCAGCCGAATTGAAGTAAATTTTTGTATGAATAACGATACCGGAAAAGAATTTTTTGAGGGCTGCCCGGATACTTTGAACCAGTTGCAGACCGGACGAATCCGGCAGATCTTTCCATAATCTGTGATACACGTAGTAATAAACTATGTTCTCCACTCCTGAATCTTTTTCTTGTTTCTTCCGGCAATGAAACGGAACCTTCAATTGTAATATACGGTATCAGTTTACGGATCGTATGCATATCCCATGCAGGCAAAGCCTGTATCTCGTAAATACTGATAAAGTTCCCGAATAAGTTACGGTAAGAAATGAGATGATTTATCTGAAGATCTGATAGGATTCTTACTTGTTTCAGATCATCAGCATTGGCTGTATTCAGGTTGATGGGGTTTTTCCTGAATTGTTCCAGGTCCTGCAGGTAGGAATCATCTTCTGTTTCACCCTGCTCCGCATCAGCCTGGTTTTCGAGTTGCTGCTCGGTGTTGAGTGGTATTTCCTGGGCAAAGGCGAATGGTGAAAAGTGAATGGTGAATAGGATCAGTATGATTCTTAGTGATTTTTTCATTTTACTGATTTGTTCCATTCGAAAAGTAATAAGAGACCTGGCGTAACGCCTAATTGCGGATGGTAACCTGCTGTTATGTCGAAGCGAAATGATTTCAGTGTTAAGCCAAAGCTTATCCATACCGTTGAAGCAGCTGAGGTCATGCCAATCCCCGCCCGTAATTGCGGTAAGAATTTATATTGCATGCCTGCGATCACATTGACCGGCTGGTTTTCTTCTTTTTCAATTTCTGTGCTTACAAGAAATTTCTCTGAAGCATCAAAACCCATTCCGAAGGAAAAAACGGAGGGTAATTTTTCGGAATAAATTTTTCCAAATCTTCCTCCCACCGGGTTTATGACATGAATACCTGCATGCAATTGCTCCGTGATATGCAAAATCGTTCCCGCTTCAAAGCTGACAGCGGATGCATTATCATAACCGGCAATCCGGATCCCCTGGTAATTGAATTGTGCACCGATATCAATTTTATTTCCCAATCTTCTTCCATATGCCAGGCCGATCTTTATTTCAGTAAAATCACTGAACCCGGAAAAATTTGTTTTGATTCCGAAATTGCCGGAGGAAGTCGGGATACCAAGAACAGCCAGGTAATTACTGAGTTCACTGATCAAAAATCTTCGCTCCCCGTAAAATGCAGCGGAGGGATTTTTTAGCTGAGCCAGTGCCGCTATGTTGGAGGTACATGATAATATATCCGCATGATTTATACTATATGCGCCCATCCCGGTATACCCTTTGGCAACATCCCCGCGCATTGATTGAGACCAGCTTTGAAATGTAACCGGCCATAAAAGCACCAGCATCCCTGCTTTTATATTTTCCATGATCATAGCATTTTATTAAGCACAAGGAATGCTATTTTTAAAAAAGAATCAGGGGTTTTTAACCATAAATCAGCGGGGAAAAAACGAGTAGGCCCGGTTTGTTTTCACGCAGAGGCCGCAAAGGGGCAGTGAACGCAATCCCGATAACTATTGGGACGCCGCTGCTTCGCAGCGATCGCTGCGAGAAATATTGAAAACCGGACACTTAAAAAAACGGGATCATCAACAAACAAGTATGGCAAACCTTACCTTTGCGCCATGCAAATTTTAGATGGTAAGAAAGCCGCCCAGGCGATCAAGGATGAATTGAAAATCGAAGTGGCCCAGTTAGTGGCCGAAGGAAAAAAGATCCCGCATCTTGCTGCGATCCTGGTGGGTGATAATGGCGCCAGTCAAACGTATATCGCAGCCAAGATAAAAGCCTGCGAAGAAGTGGGATTCAAATCCACCCTGATCAGTTTTGAAGATTCGGTTCCTGAAATCAAACTCCTGAACAAGATCCAGGAATTGAATAACGATCCTGACATAGATGGTATTTTAGTTCAGCTTCCTTTACCAAAGCATATCCCGGATGAACAGGTCATCAACGTGATCGATCCCGACAAAGACGTGGATGGTTTTCACCCGGTGAATGTGGGCCGGATGGTGCAGGGACTCCCCACTTTTGTTGCCGCCACGCCACATGGCATCATGCTGCTGCTGGAACATTATAAGATCGAAACCAAAGGAAAACATGCGGTGGTGGTGGGCCGCAGCAATATCGTAGGTAGACCCATGAGCATATTATTAAGCAGCAACACGAATCCCGGTAATTGCACGGTCACGGTTTGTCATTCACAGACAAAAAACATAAAAGAATTTTGTTTACAGGCCGATATCATAGTAGCCGCATTGGGCAAACCGGAATTTGTAACAGCCGATATGGTAAAAGAAGGGGCCATCGTAATTGATGTGGGCATCACCCGGACCGAAGATGCCACGAGAAAAAGTGGTTTTCGGTTAAAAGGCGATGTGGCTTATGAAAGGGTTGCTCCCAAATGTTCCTGGATCACCCCGGTGCCCGGTGGCGTAGGACCGATGACGATCGCAGCATTGATGAAGAATACGTATAAGTCTTGTATGATGAAGAATTAAATAAAATTCCAAATAACAAGAAACAAAACACAAATAAAATCTCAAATAACAAAAAAAATTTCAAATAATATCCAATAATAAAATTTGAAATGAATGCTCTTTTTGGAGTTTTTTAATTTTTATTTTTTTGGATCTTGTTATTTGTGATTTGGATTTTATGAATCGCCCACTACCAGTAATGGAACATTTCTTCACCCTGCAGGGTGAAGGCTATCACCAGGGAAGAGCTGCTTATTTTATCCGGTTGGGTGGTTGTGATGTGGGTTGTGTGTGGTGTGATGTGAAAGAAAGCTGGGATGCGGAGAAACATCCGAAGTCTGAAGTCAGGGTTCTGATGTCAGAGGTCAGAAAGACCCCGGCAGAAATAGTTGTTATTACAGGCGGTGAGCCGCTGATGTATGACCTGGATGAACTGACAAATGAACTTCAATCGGCGGGGTTGAAAACACATCTTGAAACCTCGGGTGCTTACCCGCTGAGCGGTTCCTGGGACTGGATCTGCATTTCACCCAAAAAATTCAAAGCGCCATTGCCCGGAATTTTACCGCATGCCAACGAGTTGAAGATTATTGTTTATAATAAATCTGATTTTGACTGGGCGGAGAAATATGCAGCGCTTGTTTCATCTTCCTGCAAACTGTATTTACAACCCGAATGGGATCATGCCGCCTCCATGACACCGCTGATCATTGATTACATCAAAGAATATCCAAAATGGGAACTGAGTTTACAGATACACAAGTATATTCATGTGGCGTGAACAATAGAAGGACATAGTCCGGAAGCCGGAAAGACGGGAAGTCCGAAAGAACTTTCCCGATACCAAAAAGTCTTTTACAAAGCCAAGATCTCGTCTTTCGGACTTTCTGACTTCCCGTCTTTCGGACTTTCTGACTTCCGGTCTTTCGGACTTTCTGACTTCCCGTCTTTCGGACTCATTAACCAGTCAACCTACTTAACAGTTTATTGTTTCTTTTAAGCATAAAAATTAAATAGTTTCGTTTTAATAAAACGGATCCCGTCAGCATGAAAATTTTCGAAAAAAAAGCAGGTCTTGTTATTTGCCTATTGACCATTGTCCATTGCCTCTCCGCCCAATACGATCCCGGAAAGATAAACAAGAAGGCGGTGGCTTTATACAACCAGGCTATGGAACGGGTTGAGGAGGGAAGCCTGACGAATGCAGCGGGGTTGTTGCAAAAAGCCATTGAAACCGATAAAAATTATATTGATGCTTATCTCTCACTGGCCGGGATCTATGGAAAAATAAAGAATTATAACAGCGGCATTGCCAATTTTGAAAAAGCATTTGCCATTGATTCCAATTATACTCTTGAATACAAAATGTCTTATTCCATTCAACTGGCAGGGGCGGGTGAATTTGAAAAAGCATTAAACGCCATCAATGAAATGCTGGCTAAAAAACCACCGAGGAACCCAACCAGTCTTGCCTCGGCACAAAACCGGAAAAGATCTTACGAATTTGCGCTGGAATATGCAAAGAACCACCCGTTAAAAAATTATGTATTTGCCCCGCAAAACCTGGGGAATGCAGTGAACTCCGGCGAACCGGAATATTTTCCTTCAATAACCATCGATGGAAAAGAACTGGTATTTACCAGGCGGTTGAATCATATGAATGAAGATTTTTTCTCCAGCACCAAAACCAATAACGGATGGGATCATGCGCAGCCATTAAAAGGAAATATCAATACGCCGCAAAACGAAGCGGCACAGAATATTTCACAGGATGGACAATGGCTGGTCTTTACGGCCAATAACCGGCCCGACAGTTACGGCAACTTTGACCTGTATATTTCGTATGGAACTTCGCAGGGCTGGAGTGAAGCGATCAACCTCGGTGGCGTTGTAAATTCTGACCAATGGGATGCCCAACCCTGCCTGTCGCCTGACAAGAAGGATCTTTATTTTGCCAGCCGGAGATTTGGCGGATTCGGCGGAAGTGATATTTATGTCTGCCATTTAAAACCAAATGGCCGGTGGAGCGAACCGGAGAATTTAGGCGCCACTATCAATACCACCGGAGATGATCAGTGCCCGTTCATTCATGCCGATAACAAGACGCTTTATTTTACATCCAATGGCTTACAGGGATACGGTGGCAATGATCTTTTTTATTCCCGTAAAGGGTATGGGGGCACATGGAGCAAACCCATGAACCTGGGATATCCCATCAATACGATCGATGATGAAGGAACCTTGTTCATAGCGGCAGATGGCAAAACCGCCTATTATGCGAGTGACCGGAGTGATAGCAGGGGCAGTCATGATATTTACACCTTTGAATTGCCCGAAAATGTCAGGGCCGGAAAAACATTATGGGTAAAAGGAATGATTACGGATAAAAAAACAGGTAAGGGAATTTCTTCTTCGGTTGAACTGATCGACCTGGCCAGCAAAGAAACTATCAGCAACGTGCAGACCGATGTATCCGGCAATTATTTTATCACGCTTCCGGTGGGCAGGGATTATGCATTCCATGTAAATGAAAAAGGTTATTTGTTCTTTTCTGACCATTTTTTAATGGCCAACCGTTCACCGGATTCTGTTTACGAAAAAAATATTGCTTTGCAACCGATTGAAGTGAATGCCGGCATCGTGCTGAAAAATATTTTTTTTGATGTCAATAAATTTGAATTAAAAAACGAATCACAGGTTGAACTGGATAAACTGGTGCAGTTGCTGAATGAAAATCCCTCTTTGAAAATTGAGATCAGCGGGCATACGGACAATGTGGGCAGGCCAGCCGATAATCTTTTACTCAGTAATAACCGGGCCAAAGCGGTTGTGAGTTACCTGGTCAGTAAAAATATTGCCGCGCAACGATTAACTGCCAAAGGATTTGGCGAGACAAAGCCGGTTGCTGACAATAAAACGGAGGAAGGAAGGGCGATGAACAGGAGGACGGAGATGAGAGTCGTTAGTCGTTAGTCCTTAGTCAATAATCCTTTTTATGGTTGAGAAAAGACTCAAGATTCAATACTCAAGATTCAAGATACAAGTGTACCCTACAGAATAAAATTTCCATATATATATATGTATCGAACTTGATACTTGAGTATTGAGTATTGAATCTTGAGTCTTTACATCTTAGTCGTTAGTCTGGAGTCGGGTGTCGCGAGGTTCTACGCGTGTTTTAATGATGATCTCACCATGTTTATTCAACGTTTTTTTGGTATCATTGGCTCCCGACTCTGAACTATGAACTCAGAACTATTATACCAACTATCCCTGACCCTCATCCCCCACATCGGCCCGGTACAGGCCAAGATCTTATTGCAGCATTGCAACCCGGAAGAAATTTTTCATGCTAAAAAATCATTCCTCGAAAGAATCGAAGGCATTGGTCCCGTGCGGGCAGCATCCATTGCGGCATTCAACGATTTCAGCCAGGCGGAAGAAGAAATAAAGTTCATTGAAAAATACAGGATCAAAACTTTATTTATCACGGATAAAGATTACCCGAAACGATTACTCAATTGCTACGACTCTCCCACGATGCTTTATTATAAAGGTGATGCCGACCTGAATGCTTCCAGGATCGTTGCCATCATCGGCACAAGAAGTCATACGGATTATGCCAAACAGGTAACGGAAAAACTGGTGAAGGACCTGGCATCGCACACCGTGACCATCACGAGCGGGCTGGCCTTTGGTGTGGATGCCATTGCCCATAAAGCTGCGGTGAAAAATAACCTGCCAACTATCGGCGTGATGGCACATGGCCTCGACCAGATCTATCCGACTGAACATACCGGCCTGGCAAAAGACATGATCAAACACGGAGGAGGTTTACTTACTGAGTTCAGGAGCAGGATCAAACCGGACAAACATAATTTCCCCTCGCGAAACCGGATCGTGGCCGGGATGAGTGATGCAACAATCGTCATAGAAACAGGTATTAAAGGCGGCAGCATGATCACGGCGGAACTGGCCAATGGTTATAACAAAGATGTATTTGCTTTCCCGGGTAAAGTAACCGATACCAAAAGTGCCGGCTGCAATTACCTGATCAAAAATAATAAGGCGATGCTGCTGACGGATGCGGAGGAATTGATCGAGGCAATGAGCTGGGATGATAAGGCTAAGAGTAAAAAAGACCTGCCTGCCGGCAAGGCAGGGAAAAAGAGTCAAAGAGAGTTGTTTATTGAGCTCACGGCTGATGAAAAGATCATAGTGGGCATAATAAATGAAAAGGAAACCGTGGCTATTGATGAGATCAATATGAAAAGCGGTTTAAGCAGCAGCGCCGTGGCAGCTGCCATCCTTAACTTAGAATTACAAAATGTGATAGTATCTTTACCGGGTAAATTGTACAGGCTTGCCTGAAATTGCAGACAGCAAAACAAACGGTTCTGTTGTCCTTTTTAATTAAAACCATCTATTTGCTGAATTGCCCGATGAAATTGTTTTTCAAATTAAACTGGTTGAAGGTTACCGGGTTCCTTTTATTTTTTCCGGGATTGGTTTATTCCCAACCCTGCACTGAACTGGGGCAGACTCCTTCCACCGCTTTCCCGGTTTGCGGTACCAGTGTATTTCACCAGAGCACGGTTCCTATTTGCGCCACCAATGATATTTTTGTTCCCGGATGCGCCGGTGCAGGAGCCGGCGGTGCTGCATACCAGAATAAGAACCCCTACTTTTATAAATTCACCTGTTTTACGTCAGGCACTTTGGGATTTTTAATAACCCCGCTGGCACCCAATGAAGATTATGACTGGCAGCTTTGGGATATTACCGGTCATAACCCGAATGATATTTTCACCGATACAACTTTGGTTGTAACCGGAAACTGGGCCGGAACTTATGGAAACACCGGGGCCTCTTCATCCGGTGTGAATTTCATTCAATGCGCTTCATTCCCTCCGGATAATGCCCCCACCTTTGCCCAAATGCCCAACCTGGTAGCGGGACATGACTATATTTTAATGGTCAGTCATTTTACCGACGGGCAAAGCGGTTATGATCTTTCATTCGGGGGAGGCACGGCCGTGATCACCGATCCAAAGATTCCGGCCATGGCCAGTGTGCAACCTGACTGTGATGGTCAGACGCTCCGTTTAAAATTAAATAAAGGGATCCGTTGTACCAGTCTTTCCGCCAATGGAAGTGAATTTACCGTAATGCCCGGCGGTATCGCAGCAACTGCATCCGCTGCTGCTGCCTGCAGTACCGGATTCGATTTTGATGAAGTCACTATCGACTTGGCCAGTCCCTTACCCAGCGGCACATACCAACTTGTTATTAAGAATGGCAGTGATGGTAATACGTTATTTGATATTTGCGGAACCAATATCCCGGTGGGGCAATCCATTTCGTTTGATTATATCATCCCACAACCCATTTTTGCCGACAGTATCCGTAAACCTGCCTGTGCACCGGATACTATTTTGATTTATTATCCGAAAAAAATAAAATGCTCCAGCATCACTGCATCCGGATCTGATTTTTCAATCACCGGCCCTACCCCGGTTACCGTTACCGGCGCTTACGGCAATTGCATCAATGATGAATCCGATTATATTGTTGTAAAACTATCGGCACCCCTTTATACCAAAGGAACATATACTGTAACGATACAACCGGGTATTGACGGCAGCCCGATATTTGATGTGTGCGGGCAACCGATATTGCCGCAGGTACTTTCCTTTACGACCGCCGATACGGTCAATGCGGATTTCCAGGAGGCGCTGACCTATGGTTGTCTCACAGACACCATGTTTTTCTCCCACGACGGAGCCCATGATGTCAACTTCTGGTACTGGAATTTCAACAATGATCCGCCGGTATTCACACAAACACATACCATTGTCTTCCCGGCTGCCAGTACCAATGATATCCGGCTGGTGGTGAGCAATGGCACCTGTTCCGATACCGCTTCAAAAGTCATTGTGCTGGATAATGAAGTGCGGGCATCATTCAGCATGGATAAGATCATTTGCCCCGAAGACGGACTGAAAGTTACCAATACCAGCACCGGGCAAATTGATCTCTGGAACTGGAAATACGATCTGATCGGCAGCAGTAATTTAAAGGACCCTCCCCCATTTCTTTTTCCCACCATCAACCGGGAAGCATATTATACGGTAAAACTGATCGTAACCAACTTAACGCTTGGCTGCAGCGACAGCGCCAGGAAAACATTAACCGTTCTGGATTTTTGTTTGATTGATGTCCCCACGGCATTCACTCCCAACAATGACGGGCTGAATGATTATTTCCAGCCGCACAATGCTTTGAAAGCAGACAACTATGAGTTCAAAGTGTACAACCGCTGGGGGCAATTGGTATTCCAGTCGAACAACTGGAGAGATAAATGGGATGGAAAATTAAACGGCGAACTGCAACCCATGGCAGTGTATGTATGGATGCTGCGGTATACGGACCGTGATACGAAGCAAAAGGTGTTTAAGAAAGGGACCGTTACGCTGATAAGGTGATCATAATATGTTTAATAGTACCCGGTAACTTGAGTCTTGTTTGTTGAGTCTTGAATCTTGAGTCTTTTTTACCACATTAAAAGACTCAAGATTCAAGACTCAAGATTCAATTTTCAAGTTTTCGTGACCAGTTCTGTTTTCCCCATTGCCTGTTTACAGTTCCCGTTTACTTTGCACTAAAAGCAAAACAATGAGTACCATTAAAATTCCTTCACGTTTTATGGGCTGGCAAAATTGATTTTGAAAGATTTAAATAAAGAGACTACCCGTTTGTTGAAACCTGGTGATAACGTTGTTTTCTTCGTGCGTGCTTTGTGTTCTTTGTGCTACAAAATTCAGGAACACAAAGGACACGACGAACCACAAAGGGCACGACGGTTCAATATATAGGAATAGTCAGCTAAAATATTAACCTGAATTCTGTTTTAAATTTCATTTTGTCCATATTTTCCCCGCCGCCTATCTTTGCACATGGCAACAAGAAATATCTCCCCCACAAAAGACAACCCCCAACAATTTTACGGTGAAGGTTTAACCTTCGATGATGTTCTCCTCATGCCCGGCTACAGCCAGGTGCTACCGCGTGATGTGGAGATTAAAACAAAACTCACCAAAGACATTACACTGAATGTGCCGTTGCTCTCCGCAGCGATGGATACCGTTACGGAAGCCAGGCTGGCGATCGCACTGGCCCGGGAAGGCGGTCTTGGAATTCTTCATAAGAACATGAGTATTGAAGAACAGGCTGCGCAGGTGCGTAAGGTAAAAAGAAGTGAAAGCGGGCTGATCATCGACCCGGTGACTTTACTGGCCGATGCCACGATCGGCGATGCGCTGAAGCTGATGCGGGAAAATAAGATCGGCGGTATTCCCATCATTGACAAGAACCGGAAACTGGTCGGCATCCTCACCAACCGGGATCTTCGCTTTGAAGAAAACATGAAGCGGAAAGTGAGTGAAGTGATGACCAAAGAAAATTTATACACTGCACCCGAAGGCACGGACCTGAAGATGGCCGAACAATTATTCAAGAAAACAAAGGTTGAAAAATTACCCATCATCAATAAACAGGGAAAACTCACGGGTCTTTTCACGTACAGTGATATACTGAAATTAAAAAGCCATCCCAATGCGGTGAAAGATGCATTCGGGAGATTGCTGATCGGTGCGGGCGTTGGAATCACCAAAGATGTATTAAAACGGGTGGATGCCCTGCTGCAGGTTGGCGCCGACGTGATCGCACTCGACAGCGCACACGGTCATAGCAAAGGAGTGATTGCTGCATTGAAAGAAATAAAAAAGAATTTTAAGAACAGTCATGTCATTGCCGGTAATGTGGGAACCGCAGCCGGTGCCAAAGCATTGGCTGATGCGGGTGCCGATGCCATTAAAGTGGGTATTGGTCCCGGTTCTATTTGCACGACCCGGATTGTAGCCGGTGCAGGAGTACCACAACTCACGGCCATCATGGAAGCAGCTTCTGAATTAAAGAAAAAAAACATTCCGGTCATTGCTGATGGCGGAATCAGATATACAGGTGATATGGTGAAAGCCCTGGCCGCCGGCGCCAATTGCGTGATGATGGGAAGCATTTTTGCCGGCACGGAAGAAAGCCCCGGTGATACGATTATCTACGAAGGAAGAAAATTCAAGGAATACCGCGGTATGGGATCACTCGGCGCCATGGCCACGGGCAGCAGCGACCGTTATTTCCAGGATGTGGAAGATGAGGTAAAGAAATTTGTTCCGGAAGGCATTGAAGGGCGGGTGGCTTATAAAGGATTTCTGCATGAAGTGGTTTATCAATACACCGGGGGATTAAGAGCGGGGATGGGCTATTGCGGAGCAAAAAATATTGAGGAATTACAAAAAGCAAAATTTGTGAAGATCAGCAATGCCGGAATGAAAGAGAGTCATGCGCATGATATTGAGATCACGAAGGAGGCGCCGAATTACAGCAGGAGGTAAA
>CAZQGZ010000105.1:0-7016 GCA_964592935.1 uncultured Chitinophaga sp.
CGGTGGGCGCCCGCAAAACTGATATAACCACCCACGGTTCCTCCTACCAGTGCGACGATCATCTTCACATCTATTTTCTCCGGAATGAAACTATGCTGAATAGCTTTTCCAAATGGAGGATGGGAAGCAAACATCACATAACCCGTCAACCCGATCATGGCTACTCCCAGGATCTTTACAAAAAGATCCACTGCCTTCCCTGCTTCTTTCATCCAGAAAATAAACAGGGCGATCACGCAACTGATCATGGCGCCCCATTTGGGATCAAGACCGGTAAGTACTTCAAGACCCAAACCACAACCGGCTATATTGCCGATATTGAAAGCCAGTCCTCCAAATGCAACCAATGCTGCGAGAACATATCCAAGACCCGGTAACATTTTATTGGAAAGATCCTGCGCCCGGTTTTCACTGACCGTAATGATCCTCCAGATATTTAATTGAGCGCCGATATCGATCAGGACAGAAACCAGTATCACAAAACCGAAACTGGTCAGCAGTTGTTGGGTGAATACACTGGTATTATTTAAAAATCCGGGCCCGATGGCGGAAGTAGCCATCAGGAATGCTGCACCAAGTATAACAGAATTATGTTTCATGCCCCCAATCACTTAAAGAAAAGTTTTAATTGTTTAAGTTTCTATCCGCAAGAATCAAACTTTTTTTTCGTTGTGTCCTTCGTGCACGCTTTGTGTTCTTTGTGCTCCTATCTTTATGCTTCACTTAGGAATGGAGCACAAAGAACACGACGAACCACAACGAACACAATGAAACTTTGTAAGGTTGCGACAAGAGGACAGTTAAATTGTTTATTATTTATTCGTATGCTCATTTCTTAACGGTCAAGTGGCTTCAGCGACCCGACCGAAGTTCGGTTTTGTTCAGTGCATCATGAATGGCTTTTGCGAATTCCACGGCATGTTCCCCGTCTCCATGAATGCAGATGGTTTCGGCAAGCACAGGAATTGTTTTTCCTGATACAGTTGTCACCGTTCCTTCCCTGATCATCTGCAATACCTGCTGAATCACTTTGCCTGCATCTTCTATTAATGCATGGGGTTGGGAACGCGGTGTCAGCGAGCCATCGTCCATATATGTCCGGTCGGCAAAAACTTCATTCGCTGTTTGCAAGCCTATTGCTTTAGCCTCGCTGATGGAATGGCTGCCGCTCAGTCCGTATAAAATTAAGGAGGCGTCAAAATCCCTGACTGCTTTTGCGATCGTGGCGGCCAATGGGGCATTCCTGGCCGACATATTATATAATGCACCATGCGGTTTTACATGATGCAATCGGGCATCCTGCCCCGCAACGATCTCATGAAGGATAACCAGTTGCTGAACTACGAGGTCATACACTTCACTGTTATCCATTTTTATTTCTGTTCTTCCGAAATTCAGCCTGTCAAAAAATGAAGGATGGGCTCCGATGGAAACATGATGTTTTAAGGCCAGCTCTACGGTCTGCCACATAATTAAGGGATCACCGGCATGATAACCACAGGCAATATTGGCTGATGAAATAAAAGGCATGATGAGTTCATCATTGCCAATACTCTCGCCCATGTCGCAATTGACCTCACCCCCTGCCTCACCCCCTGCCCCTCTCCACAGGTGGAGAGGGGGGACCTCCGAAGAGTCATTTGAATTATGTATGTTTTCTTTCCCGGTCATCTGTTTTCAAAATATTCCTCTAACCTGAAAGTACAGGCATTTTGAAGTTGCAGCAAATGTTGTTGTTGTTTCATGAATAATTCCTCTGCCGTATACTGATCGGTAACCCGGAAATGAATTTTGTTCCCGGCTTTCATTTGCGCCAGCCTCGAATGATGGGCGGCAATGACATGTGCTATCCTGGGATAACCGCCGGTGGTTTGATGATCTGCCATCAATATGATAAGCCGTCCATCCGGCAACAACTGTATAGTGCCAAAACTTACAGCTGAAGAAACTACCTGTTCATTGGTAAGACTTCGTAAGGGAATATTATTGAGGTGGTATCCCATCCGGTCCGATTGCCGGGTGATGATAAAGGATGTCATCGTAAAATTTTCTTTTGATTCGGTTGTAAGTCTTTCCCATTCATGACCGGGAAGCACCAGTATTTTTTTACTTTCTTCCTGCCATGAAAGCGATTCAAGCAGGTATTTGGTATCCGCCTGCCAGGGTAAAACCCTGAATTCATTTTGCTGAAAAGAAAATGATAAAGCCTTTTTAAAAAAAATCTCATCCTCTTTCTGCAGGCTTCGTCCCTTATAGCCTCCCGTATGCGCCTTCAGGTGCGTACTATAACTATTCATCCAGGGATCAATAGCCATGCCTCCGTTAATGGCGAGATAAGCCCTTTCTCCCAATAAAGGTTTATGAAATTGCAGCACATCGTTTTTACAAACATAAATGGCATGAAGGTTCGGAACCGGCTCGCCGTTGATGCTTGCTGAAAATTCAGCGCCACCCAGTGCAATGAGTGCAGGCTGGGTAAACATAAAAACTGAAGCGGGAAAATGCAGCTCGATCACCGCTTCACCGGGTTGATTGCCCGCCAGTATATTTGTTACCTGCATGGCATATTTATCCATCGCACCGGATGGATTGATTCCAAGATGCTGTTGACCATAACGACCCAGGTCCTGGATCGTATCCTGTATGCCTGCTTTTATAATTTTCAAACTCATTATTAGAAACAATACAATTGAAATTTAGATTTGTCACAGCCCCGAATACTTGAATCTTGTTTGTTGATTCTTGATTCTTGAGTCTTTCTTCGACATAAAAAAGACTCAAGAATCAACAAACAAGACTCAACTTTCAAGTCAACACTACATCCTCACCCCCCAACCCCCTCCCCACTTCTTGCAGAGGGGGCGTTTTGAATTTCATAAAAATCTTTTTTTGTGATTGAATAAAACTGCACGGTATCTCCGGCTCTTAATAATGTTGGCTCGTTATCAGGTATAGTCAAACTTTCGGAGTCTGAAGTCTTCCCTTCGGGGAGATTTAGAGGGGCCCTGAATAACTTCAACGGTGTTCTTCCGATGATCTGCCATCCGCCCGGTGAAGCAAGAGGGTAAATTCCGGTTTGCCGGCCGGCAATACCCACACTTCCTTCCGCGATGCTCACCGGCTGTGGTTTGCGGGGCATGGCGATTCTTTCATCCAGTTCACCCATATAAGCGAAGCCGGGCATAAAGCCAAGCATATAAACCCGGTAAGTTCCGGATACATGAATTCGGATCACCTCTTCAACAGAAATGTTCTTTGAAGCGGCCAGTTGCTGAATATCCATGGCAAATTCTTCCCCGTAACAAACCGGGATCTTCATCTGCCTTTCATTTACCTGAATTTGCTGAACTGGTTCCTTCATGCGCTCTTCCAGTTGTCTGCACATCCATTCATAAGCAGTTAGCTGGCTTTGGATTTTTTTCTTCAATGCCATGATATCAAAATAAACCGTGATAGAACTGTAAGCAGGCACGGCTTCTGTCATTCCGGGTATGGGTTGTTGTTTTAATTGACCGAACCTGGCAATGACTTCTTTATTAATGGCTTCATCAATGCAATTGCCGAAATCAATGGTGATGGCGGAGTCACCAAGGGGGAAGATCTGGTATGGATGAGCCGGGTAATTCATTGCATTGCCCTTTGAAGATAACAACTTACTCTTTATCGCGAAATACCACTTTGAAACTAATCAGGACAGACGCATTAAAAATCGGATAATACAGCACACGGATAACACAAATTAAACGGATTTACACAGATTTTTAACCTGATGCTTTACCAGGCCATCCTGATTGAACAAAGACTTACGTAAACTGATTTTCACGGGTTTGTTCTTCGAAGCAGAACAAAAATCCGTTTTTATCCGTGTCATCCGTGTTCCATTTTTTCAATTCAAAAAGCATTATAAATTGTTTAATGCGCCTGCTCTCTGGGGCGAATCAGTAACTTTACCCCATGCCCCGCATAAACCGACGAGACAGTTTCAACCTGCTATCTAAACTTACATTCCGCCGTGCCTGGAACGGTATGAAAGTGCTGAGCAGTTACTATATCAGCAAGTGGACCCGGAGGGCGGTGCAATGGGGTTACCCGGTTTCTGTTTCATTTGAACCCACTACTTCCTGCAATCTCCGCTGCCCGGAATGCCCGAGCGGGTTACGAGCTTTTACCCGCCCCACCGGTATGCTGGAAAAAGATTTTTTCAGCAAAACCATTGACGACCTTTATAAGGACCTGCTCTACCTGGTGTTTTATTTCCAGGGAGAACCTTACCTGAATCCCGCTTTCCTCGATATGGTGGAGTATGCTTCAAAGAAAAAAATTTATACCGCTACATCCACCAATGCGCATTATTTAAATGATGCAAATGCAAGAAGAACCATTGAATGCGGGCTTGACCGCCTGATCATTTCGATTGATGGTACCACGCAGGAAGTCTACCGGCAATACCGGGTAGGAGGACAACTGGATAAAGTGATCGAAGGCACAAAGAATATTATCCGGTGGAGGAAAGAGTTGAAAAGTAAAAAACCCTTTATTGTTTTCCAGTTCCTCGTGGTAAAACCCAATGAACACCAGGTGGAAGATGTAAAAAAACTGGCCAAAGAAATCGGCGTGGATGATGTATGGTTTAAAACCGCCCAGGTATATGATTTTAAAAATGACCCCAATGAATTGATCCCCACGATCGATAAATACAGCCGCTATCGCAGGCAGGGAAATGAATATGAATTCAAAGGCAAATTGTCCAATCATTGCTGGCGCCTCTGGCACGACCCGGTGATCACCTGGGACGGACTGGTAGCTCCCTGTTGTTTTGATAAAGATGCGCAGCACCAGTTGGGTGACCTGAAAAAAAAATCTTTTAAGGAGATCTGGAAAAACGGGGAATACACCAGTTTCAGAAAAAAGATCCTGAAGGGCCGGAAGAATATCGACATATGTTCAAATTGCAGCGAGGGAACAAAGGTCTGGGAACGATAGTTCAATAGTTTTCTTATGGCTATCCTGAGTGCAATGAAGGATGGGGAGATCATAATAATAAAATCATTAATCATTCTGCCATGCAACTTCCAAACTATTTATCCACGCGGTTACACTACCAGCATAAATCGTTGTTGGATATTATTGATGGACTAACGGAAAAGCAGGTCAGGCTGCAGGTGGTGCCCGGCAAATGGTCCGTTTTTGAAAACATAGTCCACCTGCAAACATACCAGCATGTATTCTGCGACCGGATCCGGAAAATAGTGGAAGAAGACAACCCGGTGTTTTCCCGCTACCTGGCAGATTCTGACCCGGTGTTTATTAATAACTGCAGCAAATCATTCCGGGAGATCATGGGAGATATGATCAGTACGAGGAAAGACATGTCGGTAACCTGCCTGTCTGTAAAAGAAAAGGATCTTGCCCGGACAGGCATTCACCCTCGTTTTGGCGCATTGAATATTACACAATGGCTGAATTTTTTTCTGCTGCACGAGGCACATCACCTCTATGCGATCTTTAAGCTGGCGGCGGAATTGAAGAAAGGCTAAGAGATGAAAAGAGAAAAGGAGACAAAAGAGTACAGATCGGTCACTCTCACAAAGTATCAGCCATTCTAATTTCTGAATTTGAGATTTGTGTTGCCTGCGAAGCCCGCTTTCTCATTTCATATTCCTTATTTCTCATTTTCATAATTCTATTACTCTTTTGTTCTCTTAGCCTACCAGGTTTTCATCTCATTATAAATGGAGGTATAGAAGGACACAAACCCTTCAAAAAAACTCCGGATGGATTCGGATAACCATTTCATAATACAAGGTTTTATATTAACCCGCTTCCTGTTCATCTTCGCCGGAAACGGGGATCTTTCTAAACAAACAAAAGACCCGGGTACAAATCAACTCAATTTATTCTGATACTGCAATACCACGAAGAGGGGATTTTATACACCTAAGTTGCCCCGCAATGTTAATAATTGATAAAAATTCCTGTTCCGGTGAAATAAATTTGATTATTCAATGTTGCAACATTAATTTTGTGTCCTGATTACTTAACATTAAAAAATAAAACCATGAATGATTTAAGAACTACTGTGGACCAGTTGAATCAAATGATCCTGGAAGGCAAAACCCTGGAGGCCTTTGAAAAATTTTATGCGGAGGATGTCGTTATGCAGGACAATGACTACCCCGCCCGTATTGGGAAAGACGTGAACCGCCAGTACGAAGAAACCTTTGTAAAGGGTCTTACGGAATTCCGCGGCGCCAAAGTGCTGAATACGGTGATCAGTGATGATATTGCGGCGGTGGAATGGTGGCTGGACTTTACCCATAAAGATTTTGGCACCCGTAACTACCGGCAGCTTGCTGTACAGCGCTGGAAGAACGGCAAGATCGTCGAAGAGAAGTTTTATTACAACAATTAAGAAGGATTATTGCCGGAGCAGTAAAAAGTTTCAGGGAAGTTCCTTGCTTTTCCTGAAACTTTTTACTTTTACTACCAGGCACTCATCACGATCATGGGCATTGATAAGGACATACAACAATTGAAATTCCGTAATCCTCACCAGAAAGCGGCCATTAATCTTATCTATACAATGGGGTGGATCCGGGATAATACAAAAGCCATCTTTGATGCAGAAGATATCACACCCCAGCAATTCAATATCCTCCGCATCCTGCGGGGAAGCTTTCCCAAACCGCTTTCCACGTTGCAGATAAGGGAAAGGATGCTGGAAAAAATGAGTGATACCAGCCGCATCGTTGACCGGCTGATCGCCAAAGGACTGGTAAAAAAAATTATCTGTAAGAAAGACCGCCGCCTCGTGGATGTGGTCATCAGCGATAAAGGGAAAAAATTACTGGAACGCCTGGATGCCCGCCAGGATGAAATAGATGGCGTGCTGGGCAATCTTTCGGAAAAAGAGGCTAATGTTCTCAGCGACCTGCTGGATAAGATCCGGGATGCCGGTGAATGACCGGGGCGAGCAGGAAAGAAAATATTCAATAATCAACACCCAATAAGTCAAT
>CAZQGZ010000105.1:7116-12649 GCA_964592935.1 uncultured Chitinophaga sp.
GTCAATCGAAAGTCCTTTAACTATTATGGATGAAGTTATCAAAAGACTTGAGTGTTGAAAATTGATTGTTGAATATTGTTTATTTTTTATTTTAAAAAAAGAAGTCGGCTCTGCATGAATCATAACCGATAACATTATTTTATAATCTTTTTGCAGGGTGATGCAGTATATTCGCCAGACAAATTCGTATATGAAAATCAGTCACGTACTTATTTCTTTTTCTCTTTTTTTAATTTCTAATTCCTGTCCGGCGCAACCCAAGTATGAATTCCGCGGTGTATGGATTGCCACCGTTGATAATATTGACTGGCCCGCGGCCGGGCAATGGGATTCCGAACAACAAAAAGCCGACTTCATCCGTATACTGGATATGCACAAGCGCAACGGGATGAATGCGATCATCATGCAGGTGCGGCCAGCGGCCGATGCTTTTTATCCTTCACCATACGAACCCTGGAGTCAATGGCTTACGGGGGTGCAGGGTCAGCCCCCATCGCCTTATTATGACCCGATGCTGTTCATGATCGAAGAAACGCATAAACGGGGGATGGAGTTTCATGCCTGGCTTAACCCTTACCGGGCCAACTTCAATATCAAAACAGCCAGTATTGCACCTAACCACATCACCCGCATTCATCCCGAATGGTTTTTGACCTATGGTGATAAAAAATATTTTGACCCGGGTAATAAAGAAGCTCAAAAATTTTTGGTGAACGTGGTACAGGATATAGTAAAGAGATATGATATTGATGCCATTCACATGGATGACTATTTTTATCCCTACCGCATTCCCGGTAAGGAATTTCCTGATGAAGCCACCTACAAAAACTCCGGAAGTACGCTCGACAAAGACGAATGGAGGAGAAGTAATACGGATTCAATCATTTTTACATTAAGTCATATAATCAAAAAAGAAAAAAAACTTTGCCGCTTTGGCATCTCTCCGTTTGGGGTGTGGCGAAATAAAAAAGATGACCCGGAAGGAAGCGACAGCAAAGCCGGGCAAACCAACTATGATGACCTGTACGCGGATATTTTACTCTGGTTGAAAAAAGGATGGATCGATTATGTAACACCGCAATTGTACCGCGCCATCAACGATGACAAGATGGCTTATGAAACCCTGCTCGACTGGTGGAGCCGTCATAGTTATGGCAGGCATATCTACATCGGGCACGGGATTTACCGTGCCGGCGGAAAAGAAGAACCCTGGAATGATCCCCGGCAACTTCCCGAACAGATCACACTATTGCGCCGCTATCCCAATGTGCAGGGAAGTATTTATTTCAGCAGTAAAACGTTTGAAAATAACCCGAATGGCTGGAACGACAGTCTGCAGAATGATTATTATAAATACCCGGCCCTGCTTCCGCCGATGCGCTGGATCGATAATGAAAAACCCTGGCCTCCGATCGTGGAAAGAACGATCACCAATGACTCAGTAATACAATTAACTGTTAAGCCCGACCCGAGAAACCTGGTAGAGATAAAATATTATGTCGTGTATCAGTACGCAGCCGACTCACATAATGAAACCTTTGGTAATGTTCCAAAGTATCTTTCAAAATTTGTTCCGCAATCCGGCGGGTTTCAATTGAAAGAAACTTTATCATCACAGCATTTCTCTTACCGTTATGTCATTACTGCCGTTGGTAGAAATAATAATGAAAGCGACCTGAGCGAGATTGCCATCCTCGTGCAGCCGGGAGGAAAGTGGGAGTTTTATAAGCCGTAAGGTCATTCGATAGTCGTTAATCATTAGCCGGTTTACCATAGTATAAATATTCTGAGAGATTTCAAATGCGTAAATTATATTCGTCAGATCGCCTGCAATTCGTAAAGGACTAATGATTATCGACTAATGACTTTCGACTAATGACTTAACTTTGCGTTCTTAAACTGACAACAATGCCCGGCTACGAACTCTGGAGTGACAAAGAAAGAAAAGAAGTAAACGATGTATTGCAAACAGGCATTCTCATGCGCTATGGTTTTGACGGACCCAGGAAAGGCATTTGGAAAAGCAAAGAACTGGAAGAAGCGATCTGCAAAACCTTCGGCTGCAAATATGCCCAGCTCACCTCAAGCGGAACATCCGCTTTAAGTACAGCCATGAGTGCATTGGGTATTGGTTACGGAGATGAGATCATTACACCCACGTTCACATTTGTGGCAAGTTTTGAAGCGATACTGAGTGTTGGCGCCGTACCTGTATTTGCCGACGTGGATGATACGCTGACATTAAACCCGGATGCGGTCAGAAAAGCGATCACTCCCAAAACAAAAGCTGTGATGCCCGTGCATATGTGCGGCGCCATGGCAGATTTGGATGCGTTGATTGCCATTTGCAAGGAAAATAATCTCATATTGCTTGAAGATGCCTGCCAGAGTATTGGTGCCACCTACAAAGGCAAAACTGTTGGAACAATCGGGGATGCAGGAACATTCTCTTTTGATTTTGTAAAAACAATGACCTGCGCCGAGGGCGGGGCTGTGATGACCAACCGGGAAGATATTTATATTAATTCCGATGGATATACCGATCATGGTCACGACCATAAAGGCACAGACCGCGGAGCCGACCTGCATCCTTTTATCGGTTACAATTACCGGATCTCCGAACTGCATGCGGCCGTTGGCCTTGCACAGATCGGGAGGTTACCTGAGTTTTTATCGATACAGAAAAAAAATCATGAACAGTTAAAAAATTTGTTAGCCACAGTGCCTGATGTTTCTTTCCGTCGTATTCCGGACCCGGCAGGCGATAGTTGCACTTTTTTAAGCTGGTTTTTACCCACTGAAGAATTAACAAGAGCAGTGGTGAATGAAATGAAAGTTCAGGGAATATTGCCCGGAAATTTTTACTGGTACGACAACAACTGGCATTATATCCGCAAATGGGATCATTTGAAAAATGCGGTAACACTCAATGCATTGCATCCTGATCTGAAAACACAGGTCATCCATCATGCTACGAAAAATTTTGCTGCCAGTGATGCCGTCATGAGTCGTTGTATTTCCAGTTCCATCAGTTTGCTGTGGACGGAAGAACAAATTAAAGAGAAGGGGGAGAAGATGGTGAATATAATTAAGAAAGTAGTTGATGAGCAGAAAGTGATTGTATAACCTAAAATTCGCTTTTCAACACAGAGATACTGAGGCCACAGGGTTACACGGAGTTTAGATTTCCATTGATCCGACGACGTATTCCTTCTTTCAAAAAGGTTACATTGAAATTTATCAACAACCCTAATTTTTTGCCAGACAGCTTGAGGTAGGTTACCAATTGAGCCTCGTGTACAGGTAAAACAGTCTCAACAGATTTTAACTCAAGAATGATTTCATCTTCTACTAATAAGTCTAAAACAAATTCTTTATCCAATTGATCTCCTTTATATACCACCGGCAAAATGACCCGGCTCCTCACAAACAATCCTTCATCAATCAGGATTTTGTTCATACAAACCTGGTAAACCGATTCCATTAATCCCGGCCCAAGCTCTTTATGCACTTCAATGGCGCAGTTAATTATTCTCTTCGTTAATGAATTGTACCAAACTTCGTTTTTAATCATCATAAAAGGGTTTATCTCTGTGCAACTCTGTGGCCTCTGTATCTCTGTGTTGAAAAAATACAGTTAGACAATCCTGGCTTGTTTTGTTTGATCAATTAATTCCTCAAACAAAAAACCTGTTTATTTAATTAAAAATTATGGGAGATTTCACGGAAAAAAATGTTTTTTTTCCTGAAGGATAATAACTATCGGAGTTTTATAGCATTCGGTTTTTGCTCCATCCAGTTCACATACTCCAATGAACCCAGCCGGAACCGGAGCGGGACGGAAGTGAGTTTTTCAAATTTGATTTCCTGCCGGCAGAAATAACCAACAGATTGCGTATAGTATCGGGGAGAAATATGAAAATAATTCCCGGGGAGCGTTTTTGTAATAACAGGAATAGCCGGTAAAGATGGTTGCTGCTTTATGAGAAAGGGAAGATCAAAATAGGCCTGCTTAATAACAGCTTTTTTAATAAACGCCGGGGTTTGCCGGAAAGTCCATTGCTGCTGCTCATAATTCATCCTTCCTATTAACTGCTGCATCGTTTTAGGCCGTTGAAAAGGGTTTTGTGCCTTTAAAAAAACCGGCCAGCAAAAAAACAATAACACAACAATTATTTTATGACTTCGTTGCGCCATTCCTGGTTGTTTTGTTCCTAAATTTACGGCATTATTTTTGTGCAAAGGCGGGATTTTTTTCCCCGTCTTTAAAAAAACAGAACGAACCATGGCCCTTAGCCAGAGCTTACAGCAGAAATTACTGCAGAAATTATCGCCCCAGCAGATCCAGTTGATGAAACTGCTCCAGGTGCCTACGGCCAGCCTGGAAGTACGTATCAAGGAAGAGATGGAAGAAAACCCGGCCCTCGAACTCGATGAAGATAAACATGAGGATGCCGATGAGATCAAAGACGAATTCAGCGAGAACGGCGAAGAAGAATTTGAAGATAAGGACGGCAGCGAGGACGAATACGATAATATTGACGTCAGCGAATATGTGAAAGAAGGGGATGATGAAGTGGGGGATTATAAACTCCGGGATGATAACTACCCCGAAGAAGATGAAGGCCGCCAGTTGCCCTTAAAATCCGAGACCAGCTTTTATGAAACCCTGATCAACCAGCTCGGCCTGTTGAATCTCGAAGAAAAAGAACAGGCCATTGCCGAACAGATCGTTGGCAGTATTGATGAAGATGGATATTTAAGAAGGGAAACTCCGGCCATTACAGATGACCTGGCCTTCCGGCAAAATATCATTGCAACCAATGAAGAAGTGGAATCGCTGATCAAAAAGATCCAGCAGTTCGATCCCCCCGGAGTGGCTGCCCGCAATCTGCAGGAATGCCTGCTGATCCAGCTTCGTCGCCTGAAAGACGAGCCGAACCTTCCGGTCCTGCAAATAAAGTTGATCGATACCGCCATCAAAGCCATCACCAAATACTTTGATGAGTTTACCAAGAAACATTATGAAAAAATTCAAAGAGGCTTGAATATCGATGATGACCAGTTGCGTGAAGTGATGCAACTCATCATCCATCTCAATCCCAAACCCGGGGGCAACCTGGGAGAGGTCAACAAGGCCGAAAGTTATGTGGTCCCTGATTTTTTTATTTTCAATAATTCCGGTAAGCTTGAGCTGACGCTAAACAGCCGCAATGCACCCGAACTCCGTATCAGCGAAGGTTACCGCGATATGCTGAAAGAATATGACCGCGGGGCCAAGAAAGATAAAAGACAGAAAGAAGCCGTTCTTTTTATCAAACAAAAGATCGATTCTGCCAAATGGTTCATTGATGCCATCAAGCAAAGGCAGCACACCCTGCTGAGCACCATGGACGCCATCATGCACCACCAGTATGATTTCTTTCTCACCGGCGATGAGACCGAACTGCGGCCGATGATCCTGAAAGATATTGCGGAAAAAACCAGCCTGGATATTTCCACCGTAAGCCGGGTGGCCAACAGCAAGTTTGTG
>CAZQGZ010000106.1:0-12493 GCA_964592935.1 uncultured Chitinophaga sp.
CCATCAAACTGCAGGAGGAAGAGCGCCAGCGCCTGGCGGCCGACCTGCACGATGATGCCGGTCCCCTGCTGGCAACAGCCCGGCTATATCTCAACGAGAACCTGGTGAACCAGGACAAGACCACCCAACTGCAATCCATTTACCAGACCCGCCAGATCATTGACGAGACCATCCAGCTTATCCGCAATATCAGCCATAGCCTGATGCCGCCCACCCTGAAAAACTTCGGGCTGGAATCGGCTATCAATGACCTTTTCCAGAAGATCAGCGGCTCGGGAAGCATCAATGCCAGCAGCCGTTTTCATGAATACAAGGACAGGCTGAAAGAAGAAAAAGAACTGATCGTGTTCCGCGTGGTGCAGGAACTCATCAACAATATCCTTAAACACAGCAATTCCAGTTTTATCCACCTGACCCAGAATGTGCATGCCGACAAATTTTATCTCCGGATACATCATGACGGCCGGGGCATCATTCAATCCGATTTTGACAAATTGAATAAGAGTAACGTGGGACTGGGACTGAAAAATATACGCAGCCGGCTGAGCGTGGTGCAGGGGAATATCAATTTTGAAAAAGATATTTCGCAGACCTATTACAAGGTTACCATCGAATTGCCGAAATATGAAGAATACCCTTAATCGTTATGGGTGTGAAAAGGACTTAGTGATGAAAAAGAAGAAGACCTAATTTTGTTTTATATCTGATAACTATGGGAATCATCAAGGTGGCCATTGCCGACGATCATAAAATTTTCCGGAAGGGAGTTATCCTTTCGCTGCGGCCCTATTCCAATATTAAATTTGTGCTGGAAGCAGATAACGGCAACGACCTGCTGAAAGGCATACCCGAAGCCGATCCCGATGTGGTGCTGATGGACCTTCGCATGCCCGGTAAAGACGGTATCGAAGCCACCAAGACCATCAGTAAACAATACCCGAAAATAAAAGTGCTGGTGCTGAGTATGTACGAAGATGAACGCTTTGTTTATCACCTGATGGAGAATGGCGCCAATGGTTATCTCCTGAAAAACGCCGAACCCGTTGAGATCCGCAGAGCCGTCATGGAAGTATATGAAAAAGGATATTACCTGAACAATTTTGTCAACCGGATCCTGCTTAAAAAATCCCATTCCCGCCAGAAACTGGTTCCCTCCCTGAACAGCGAGATCACCTTAAGCTCCAAAGAAAAAGATGTACTCCGTTATATCTGCATGGAATTTACTGCCCAGGAGATTGCACAGAAAATGGAGATAAGCCCCCGTACTGTTGAAGCCATAAAAGACAGGCTGATGGAACGATTTGGCAGTAAGAATACAGCAGGACTGGTGTTCTTTGCAGTAAAAAATAATCTGATTGATTGAAGACGGGTTTTTGCTCCCGGCTATTGACTCCCTCTTCCCCACTTCCCGATTCAAACATCCATTTCCGGAATTTTTCCTTCAATAATAAGTTTGCCCGCTGTTTTCATTTTTATTTCTTCCACACTTACACCCGGAGCTCTTTCCAATAATTTAAACCCTTCATCCGTTACATCCAATACAGCCAGGTCAGAAACAATTTTCTTCACGCATTTTACACCGGTCAGCGGTAATGTACATTTCGGCAATAACTTGGATTCACCTTTCGGGTTGCTGTGCATCATGGCCACAATGATATTCTTCGCACTTGCAACGAGGTCCATGGCCCCACCCATTCCTTTCACCATTTTGCCGGGGATCTTCCAGTTTGCAATATCTCCCTCTTCGCTGACTTCCATGGCGCCCAATACCGTTAGATCAACCTTACCCGCCCTGATCATTCCAAAACTCAATGCAGAATCAAAAAAAGCAGAACCCGGTACCGTGGTAATGGTTTGCTTGCCGGCATTGATCAGGTCAGGGTCCTCTTCTCCTTCAAAAGGAAATGGCCCCATACCCAATAACCCATTCTCGCTTTGGAGCACCACATGTATTCCTTCAGGAATATAATTGGCAACCAGTGTAGGAATACCAATTCCCAGGTTCACATAATAACCATCCTTAAGTTCCCTGGCTATACGCTTTGCGATCTGTTCTTTTGTAAGACCCATATGACCCGTTTGACTTATATAACTAATATGACCTTTTTGACCAATATGACCTATTTGACCCGACTGACTTACTCCCTCTTCCTCACGGTTCTTTGTTCAATCCTCTTCTCGTAATCTTTCCCCTGGAATATCCTGTGTACATAGATGCCCGGGGTATGAATGGCATCCGGTTCCAGTTGACCGGCCGGTACCAATTCTTCCACTTCTGCAATAGTGATCTTTCCCGCCATGGCCATTAAAGGATTAAAGTTCCTGGCGGTTTCTTTATAAACAAGATTACCATCCGTATCGCCCTTCCATGCTTTTACAAGCGCAAATTCCGCATCAAAAGCATACTCGAGTAAATAATCTTTATCCTTAAAGCGCCTAACTTCTTTTCCCTCCGCGATTTCTGTTCCTACCCCCGCGGGAGTAAATACAGCAGGCATACCATACCCTGCAGCCATACAACGGGTAGCCAATGTACCCTGTGGTATCAGTTCCACTTCCAGTTCACCGCTGAGCAATTGCCTTTCAAATTCAGCATTCTCTCCAACATAAGATGAGATCATCTTTTTAACCTGTTTTTGCTTAAGCATCAGGCCAATCCCGAAATCATCCACGCCGGCATTGTTGGAAATGCAGGTGAGATCTTTCACTCCTTTTTTAACCAATGCAGTAATGCAATTCTCCGGTATGCCGCAAAGACCAAATCCTCCCAGCATGATACAGGCTCCGTCCCGTATATCATGTATAGCCTCACCGGCACCGGCAACAACTTTGTTCATGTAATAAATAATTAGGCAGTAAAATTAGGGAAGTTGAATTTATTAAACCATGACCCGGTTTGCCCGGATCAGTAAAATTTATTTCTTATTGAAATTAACTTAAAGGGTTGTACACATACCGGATGCAATTGGTTTTGCTCGCCGGCAACCGGTTAATCGACCATTCTTGTCGGCGCTTCGTTTTTCGGACGGCCAATAGAATCCATAATGGCCCTGAATAAAACAGGATGTGATCTGTAAAAAGAAAAGCTTTCGCCGAATTGTTCCTTATTGGTTTGATGTATGGCAAAAACCTGCCCGTACATTTTTTCTCTTTCTGTTCTTTTGTCAAGTGCCGAATCCTTCCTGAATATAAAATCAACCAGGAACATATCGGCCCTCATCATATCCCATAGTATAGCCTGCATTTTGGGAGGCGGTATAACGCCGGAGGGTATCCTGTTCCTGTTCCTGCAACCGGTCATCATCAATGTGCAAAAGATTATCAGCAGTCCCGTCCTCATTTTAATTCTTTATAGGCATTGGCATTGGTGATATCCATCCTGGTCAGCAATTGCCTTGCCATGTCCTTTTGATCGGCCCTCGCTTTGCTGAATACTTTTACAAATTCATTGCTCTTTCCCTGGAAGAAGAACTGGAGCGCCATGGAATTGGGATTATCGTTATTGATCGAATTGAGAAAATTCAGGCAATTCAAAATACCCATACGGCCGGCATCCTCATTTTCATAAAAAACATCCATTCCCGAACGGTAATATGAATACAGCGCATCATGCATCAGCGAAAAACGGTTATTATTAAAGTTCTCGGCCAGCCAGTACCGGTTTCTTAAGCCTTCATATGACTTCCACCCGCCGATATCCCCGTTTTCCGGGGCATTGTTTACAATATTCCAGGCTTTCTGGAAGAATGCATCCCCTCCCCTCAGGGTAAAAGAATCATAATCCAGGCCGAGAATAATATTGACATAAAAAGCAAGCACCGCCGTTATATTGGCTGCAAGGGGATCATTCCCCTGTACCCTGTTTTCATTGAATTCAATGGGTTGAAACTCCACGTACCGGAAGGTGACATTATCATCCAGGTAGTTCAATATGGGAGAATCATAACTGGTGTTATAGATCGGGCGTGCAGCCTGCACGGTAAGTTTACTTTTGAATACATTGTTGCCGAGGTCCTGCTCAATGGTCAGCAAAAAATTACATTGTATTTTTTCTCCCGGCTGAAAGACATCATTGGTCCAACGGCGGCTGTTTAAAAAATTGGTGAGAGCCGTTTGCAGGGTCTGGAATATTTTCTTGTCAACCTGTGAACTTACTTTATTGACAATAACGGTCAGGCGGGCCTGGATCTCCTGCCCTTCTGTAGTAACAGCAAATACCATACAGGCCAGTCCGATCAAAAATTTCTTATACATAATACAAACGGATTATAGTATCAACAATATCTTTTGCCGTTTCCTCCTTTGTCTGGATGGAAAAATCAAATTCCTGTCCTCCTTTATCGAATATAGTGATCTTATTGGTATCGTGTCCAAACCCCGCCCCTGCATCCCGGAGTGAATTCAGAACGATCATATCTGCTTTTTTATTTTCCAATTTATCCAGCGCATGTTCTTTTTCATGATTCGTCTCCAGTGCAAAACCCACCAAAACCTGCCCGAGCTTTTTCTTTTCGCCCAGGCTTTTCAGGATATCTTTTGTTTTGGCCAGTTCGATCGTAAATTTCTCTTCCTTCTTTTTGATCTTTTCATTGGCCTTTACTACCGGTGAATAATCAGCTACCGCAGCCGCCATGACAGCTATTTCTGTTTTATCAAATAATTCCAGCGCGGCTTTATACATTTCGCCGGCGGTTGTTACCCTGATCAAATTTATGCCATGCGCGGAAAAGGAAAGCTGTGTGGGTCCCATGATCAATGTCACATCAGCTCCCCGTTTATGCAATTCCCTTGCAAGAGCTAATCCCATTTTACCCGATGAATGATTGCCGATAAAGCGAACGGGGTCAATAGGCTCATAAGTCGGCCCGGCCGTAACCAATGCTTTCCTCCCTTCGAGCTTACGGCTCAAAAAAAAATTGGTGTTGATAAATTCAATGATCTTATCCGGTTCAGCCATTCTTCCTTCTCCATGAAGGCCGCTGGCCAGGTCGCCTTTCTCAACCGGTATGATCTTATTGCCAAACCCTTCAATTTTCCGGATATTCTCCCGTGTTGATGGATGATTCCACATGTCCTCGTCCATTGCCGGGGCAACGGCAACGGGGCAGGTGGCAGAAAGATATATTGCCAGCAGAAGGTTATCGCATTGGCCGCAGGCCATTTTTGCCAAAGTATTGCAGCTTAAAGGTGCCATGATCATAATGTCGGCCCATCGGCCCAGCATCACATGGTTGGCCCAGTTCTCCCCGTTTGAGAGATCCGATAAAACGGGATTCCGGCTGAGCGTTGATAAAGTAAGGGGCGAAACAAAATCCCTTGCAGAAGGCGTAATAATTACTTTCACCTCGGCGCCTGCTTTAACCAGGAGGCGAACCAGGTAAATGGATTTATAGGCAGCAATACTGCCTGTAATACCCAGTAATATCTTTTTCCCCTGTAACATATTCTTCAAAATTACCATTTACTTGTAAAAGCTCATAACCGGCCCGTTTATTCCGGCTAAAAAGAAAAAAGCGACGGAAAGCCATCGCTGAAATCTTATTGTGTCTTACCGTAACCTTCTTAGCTGAAAAGCTCATCTTCACCTTTGCGGAAATACACTTTGTCTTCCATGAATTCCTGGGTAGCCAGCAGGGCCGGGTTGGGCATTCTTTCATAGGCCCTTGAGATCTCGATCTGCTCCTTATTTTCATGAATTTCCTCGAGGCTATCGGTATGACTGGCAAATTCTTCCAGTTTGTTATGCAGCTCTTCTTTCAGCGAGATGTTGATCTGGTTAGCTCTTTTCCCGATGATGGAAATAGACTCATACACATTCCCTGTTTTATTTTTAATGTCATCCAGGTTACGAGTCTCCACATTATTGGTAATGCCGGCGCTAAGCTGGCGTCTTAATTTGCTCATTGTTTAATTTTTTAATATTGGTTTGTGATAAGTTTAAAAATTCTTCTGCCTCTTTTTTCAGCTTGCTGTCCGGGAAGCGGTCCACAAATTCATTGCATTCATTGACCACCTGCTCATACCTTTCCACCTGTTTTTCTTCGATACTCATTTCCGCAAAACGGTAATATGATTTTATGATCATGAGTTTGTATTCATCCGCTTTCATGGATTCGGGAAAGGAATTAAGCAAAGCTGTGTATGCTACTCCCGCCGCCCGGAATTGCCCAAGATCATAGTAAAGTTTTGCGCTTTGCTGATCCTTGTTCTCCAGTTTGCCCCGGCAAATATCGATTATTTCGTTGGCTTCTTTGTTCCTGGCCGAACCGGGGTGTGTATTGATAAAAGCCTGCATGATCCCGATGGTCTTGATGGTATTGGTCTGGTCCAGTTCCACTTTCGGGGATTGCTTATAAAAACAATAGGCCCTCCTGTAATCCACTTCCTCCGCTTTACTGCTGTTGGGGAATATCTGCAGGTAGCTTTTGAACAGGTTCTCCGCATTCATATAATCCTGCATATAATAGGCACAGTAGGCATATTTATAATAAATATCCTCGAATTCCTTTTCTACTTTAAAAAAGGGCATGATATCCTCATAGATCTGCTGTGCCTTTGCATATTTCTTATTCACAAAAAACTGTTCCGCCATCCTGAGTTTATAGGCAGCATCAGGATTCTTCAGGATCTTACTGATACTCTTTCTGGTGGAGGCAGTCTTTTTTGCGAGGTGTTTATTGCCACCACAGGCCATTGCAAACAACGTAAAAAAACAAAAAATAATTAGTCGCATAAAAGGTTGGCAAAGTTAGCTGATACTGGCAAAACTTACTCAAAAAAAATAAGCCTCCAAAACAGGGCAGTTAAGGTTTTGATAAAGAGGCAAATGACGATGCATGAATGTGTCAGACGCCCTGCAGGCGTCAGACACAAAAAACCCTCCCGGGGAACCGGGAGGGTTGTCAGCAAAAAGTATAATCAACTATTAATTCTTCCTGAGGTTCGGATGAGGAGGCTCAACCCTGTTGGGTCCGTCTTCACCTTCGGCTGCTACGCGGAGGTCAACTGTATTGCAGTCGCCGCCTTCCTGGCCATAGTTAAAGATGAACCTTTCTGCGCTGATTCCTTCATTATCTACCATGTAATTGATCACGGCATTTACGTGATCCCAGCTAAGCTGCTGCTCTTTCTTATTAGATGAGCAATAACCGATAACAACTACTTTACAATTGGGGTTGTTACGCAGTTTGGCAGCTACCGTCGACAATACAGCTTTTGCATCATCGCTCAATTTATTACTGCCGGCTTTGAAAGCAACACTTGGCAATGAACCCATTTTTTCAGCACAGGTTTTTTCGGGAGGAGTAATGATAGAACCTTTACAATCTTCCGGACATTTACATTTACCAATTCCATCAGCATCAACAGGCTGGCAATAAGTAGGTGTAATAAGTTCTTTATCCTTACAATCAGGTACACCGTCACCGTCTGTATCTTTCGTTACACCATGGCTGTCAACAGGGCAACCTGCAGGTGTTTGCTCAAGGTCAAACTGGTCAGTTACACCATCACCGTCTGTATCAGGCAGAACCGGCTTGGGCAAACGCATCAAACGGGGATTGCGGATCTCGCTGTAAGCGTAATCCAGCGGGTTAAGCCACCAGAGGGGTTCAACAGATTTTCCGCCGAGGTTGAGGTTCAAACCAAGACTTAAAAAATTATAAGAATCAAAATCACGGGTCAGTACGGCATCACCCCATGCATGCTCCTGCCAGCGTTGACCATCCAAAAGATCGTCCCTGACGATGGTCCAGCGGTCTTCCAATGCGATGTTGATCCTGTTGGATAATTTAAGTGCGATTCCAAAACCAACTGTTGCAGATGGTTTAAATGTATCTCCAAAAAGTTTTGGACGACGATCACCCTGGTTCTCTGCAGGTGTTTCAAAAGTATTATCCAGGATATTATTCCTCATATCCTTCAAAAAGGTCTGGCGTTTTTTATACGGGGATTGTGTAAGGGCATTGAATTTGGCAGCATAAGATGTGGCACCATCCAATGCATTCACTTTTGTATCGTAAATGGTTCCGCCTATACCGGCAATACCGTAAAGATTAATTCCGGTTTTCGCTTTATGGAACCGGATATTGTTCAGTGTGATAATTCCTTCGAGACTTAAGTCCTGAACAACCGATTTGTAATTATAATAGACCCTTTCGAACGGAGTTGTTGTCAACCCTGTTTTTGAAGAAATAATGGTTCTTACTCCTCCAACCCCGGTTACAGCCATGGGCGCAGAGTAACGTTGTGCGGGATTAACTATATTCACACCCCAGGCAGGATTCTTCGCAAAATTTTCTGATTGGCGGAAATGATATCCTTTTCCGATACCATACATGTATTCCAGGCGTAATGAGAAAACATAACCAAATGCTTTTCTCACATGAAACCCAAAACCGGGAGATAGAAACTTGGCAGGTATATCGCCACTTATCTGGAATAAGCCTCCCTTAATACCAACTTCCCATTGGTTACGGGGTTTGGCAGGAAAATTATAGGTACCATTTAAAAACTCTGTATGCTGAGGCATCCTCTTCTGAGGAATCTGGGAAGAGTCATAATAGGTCCCTATTTTAACCTGGGAAAATGAATTGATGGTAGTGAAAATAATTACTACCAGAAGTAATAGATACTTTTTGCTTGCCATAACTAAGAATTAAGATTTGATATGATAATCGATGTCCTGAAATTGTCCAATAATAAGCAAAAATAGAAATTGAGGGATAATTACCAAATTTTTATGATAATTATTTACCCATTTGCCCATTATTTTTCAATTACTTAGTCAATTTCGGGGTCTAAATTGATGCATCCCCGGTCAATTATTTTTTTGCCCGTAAATTGCCCCGGTTTTCCAGGATGCCTTTACCGACCAACCTGATAAGTCAAGAGCTGCACATCTTTGAAACCCGTTTCAAAGAAGCTGTACGAAGCCAGTCCCCCCTGCTGGACCGGATCATGCGATATATTGTCAAGCGTAAAGGCAAACAACTGAGACCCATGTTTGTCCTGCTTTCTGCCAAACTTTGCGGGGAAATAAATGAACCCGCATACCGGGCAGCTTCGCTGGTAGAACTGCTGCATACGGCCACCCTCGTGCATGATGATGTGGTGGATGATTCCATGGAAAGACGGGGTTTTTTTTCCACTTATGCCCTCTGGAAAGCAAAAGCCAATGTACTGATCGGAGATTACCTGCTCGCCAAAGGACTCCTGTTATCACTGGACAATAACGACCACCAGACCCTGCATATCCTTTCAGATGCGGTCCGGAAAATGAGCGAGGGTGAATTGCTCCAGTTACAGAAATCAAGGACCCTGAACCTGGAAGAAGAAATATATTACGAGATCATCCGTAATAAAACAGCCTCCCTGCTGGCTTCCGCCTGTGCGGCAGGCGCATGGTCAACAAGCAATGATGAAAAAATTACAGAGAAAATGAGATTATTCGGGGAGAAAACAGGCATGGCCTTCCAGATCAAGGACGACCTGTTCGATTATGCCAGTGAGAATGTGGGTAAGCCAACCGGTAATGATATCAAAGAAAAAAAACTGACCCTGCCATTGATTTATTGCCTGAATAATACCGATGCTTCCACCCGGCGTAAAGTAATTTATATCGTCAAGAATAATAACGAGGATAAAGAAAAAGTGAAATGGGTGATACAACAGGTGGACAAATCAGGAGGCATTGCCTATGCAAAAAACAAAATGAATGAATTCAGGGATGAAGCGCTTACCCTGCTCCGGCAGTTCCCGGAAAGTCCCGTCCGGCAAGGATTAGAAGATATGGTGCTGTATGTGACCGACCGGAAATATTAATGACCGGGAAAAAACATTTTCCGCCGGTGAATTACCCATTATCATCCATGACGGAGATAATAATTTTATCCCTGAAAGGCCGGCAAAGCAGGAGATGGGGAAATGTTGTTAAACTGAACGCTAAAACAGTAGCTGGTGCTGGTTTTCTTTTCCAGTAGGATCTCCCCAATTAAAGCGAACGGGGCCGGCAACCAGTAACCAGTAACAAGCAACCAGCCACCAGTACCATGCAAAGAAGATGGAACATATTAACCGCAGATGAAGAGAAAGTGAGATCATTGCAACTGGCACTGAATATTCATCCAGTTCTCTGTAAAATTTTTGTGCAGCGTGGATTGGAAACTTACGAAGCGGCCAAAGATTTTTTTCGTCCCCGACTATCGGACCTGCACAGCCCCTGGCTGATGAAAGACATGGACCTGGCCGCAGAAAGAATTATTGAAGCCATTGCTGCTGAAGAAAAAATTCTTGTGTTTGGTGATTATGATGTGGATGGAACCACTGCTGTTGCCAGCATGTATCAGTTCCTGAAAAAAATTCATTCCCGGCTCGATTTTTATATTCCGCATCGTTATCGTGAAGGATATGGTGTAAGCAGGGCCGGTATCGATTTTGCAAAAGAAAATGGTTTTACATTGATCATATCGCTCGACTGTGGTATCAAATCAGCCGACCTGATCGCTTATGCAAAGGACCTCGGGATTGATTTTATTGTATGCGATCACCATTTGCCGGATAAAATTTTACCCCCGGCCATTGCTATCCTTAACCCCAAACAAAAAGACTGTCATTATCCTTACAAGGAATTATGCGGTTGCGGTGTCGGATTTAAATTAATGACAGCGCTGTCCGAAAAGTTGAATCTTCCCCCGGAAATTCTCTTCGAAAATCTTGATCTGCTCGCCACGGCCATCGCGGCTGATATTGTTCCCATGACCGGCGAAAACAGGATCCTTGCTTTTCATGGATTGAAAAAAGCCAATGAAAATCCCAATCACGGCATCAAAGCGCTGACTCAACTCAGCAAACTGTTCAATGAACTGCATATCAGCAATCTTGTTTTTATGATTGCGCCAAGAGTAAATGCAGCCGGCAGAATGGATGATGCAAAGAAAGCTGTGCAGATGTTTATCGCCGAGACATACGAAGAAGCTTTACATTTTGCCGAAATGCTGCACAGCGATAATACGGACCGTAAAGAAGCCGACAGCAGCATCACGGAAGAAGCCCTTGCCATGATCAATGAAAACAAAGATTGGGCAGACCGGAGATCAACGGTTGTATTTCAACCGCACTGGCATAAAGGTGTGGTGGGCATTGTTGCCTCCCGCTTAATTGAACACTATTATCGTCCAACGGTCGTACTTACCCAATCCGGCGAATTTGCTGCCGGCAGCGCACGCAGTGTTCCAGGTTTCAATTTATATGAAGCCATTCATGCCTGCCGGGAACACCTGCTCGGATATGGCGGGCATTTTGCCGCAGCAGGAATGACCCTGGAAAAAAACCAGGTGGAAGCATTCAGGAATAAATTTGAAGAAGTGGTTTCAGCCACCATTTCTCCTGAATTATTGATCCCTGAAATAGTCATTGATGCAGAAATTTCATTGAAGGATATCAAACAATCTTTCTACGATATCCTTTGCCAGATGGAGCCTTTCGGACCGGAGAATCTTCGCCCGGTATTTATTGCAAAAAATGTTTCGGATACAGGCTGGACAAAAATTGTGAAAGAACAGCATATCCGGTTTTCCCTGAAACAGGATGGTGTAACAATGACCGGCATTGGTTTTGGCATGGCTGATAAATTTCATTTGCTGCAACAAAAAAAACCACTGGATATTGTTTTTAAACTCGATGAGAACGAATGGCAGGGGCAGAGATCTTTGCAGCTTCGCATGATCGATATCCGTCTCTCTGTAAAATAAGTTTCCGTTACATTTGTTACCCCAACCAGGTAATATGAAAAAACTTGCACTGCCATTACTTTTCGCATTTGCAACAAACATCCATCAAAGATCTATTGCTCAAAGCAGTTCTTCCACCCTCGACGTCATCGGCTGGAACCTGGAATTTTTTGGCGCCCCTTACAACAGCGGTCCCGCTGATAAAGACCTGCAGGAAGCCAATGCCAAAAAACTGATGCGTTATTTTGATGCAGATATTTATGGATTGGTTGAGATTGTTGACAGTACCCATTTGAGAAAACTGAGAGATTCGCTGGGAACCAATTTTGAGTTCATCATTGCACCGTACAGCACCGATGGCCCCATCGGCACCAATGGATGGAGACAAAGCCAGAAGCTTGCATTCCTCTATAAAAAAGATATTTTCTCGAATATAAGCACAAGAGGAATGATGCTCAACAGCCCGACAGCCATATCCAACTGGGCCAATGGCAGGCTCCCCTTTTTAATGAAAGCAGATGCAACGATCGGTGGTATAACCAAGACCATTCATTTTATTGTTATCCATGGCAAATCGGGAAATACGTCATCTGATTACAGCCGGAGGCTGGCCGGGGCGCAGGAATTAAAAGACACCCTCGATGCAAGTTTTTCAACAGCCAATGTGATGATCATCGGTGATTATAATGATGCATTGAATCAAACCATTTCTGTTGGTTCCGGGCCGCAAAGTTCCTATCAGCCGATCGTCATGGACTCATCCG
>CAZQGZ010000107.1:0-12487 GCA_964592935.1 uncultured Chitinophaga sp.
TTCGTCACTTTAAAGTTAATCCCAACTGTCAGATTAAGTCGTAGCTAATTCAAATAAAAAGTGCTCCAGCAATTCCATCTGCAAGCAACTTGCCTTCTCTTGTAAGTATCAGGTGTTGATCAGTCAGTTTCATCAGGCCACTTTCAATATATTTTTTACTTGCGTGAAGTAATTTATCTGTCGCCTCACCTGTGTTTTCAAGGTTCAAGCCTTCCATTGTTCTTAATGAAGTCATGATATACTCATTCAGCCTTTGTTGTTCAGTCAATACCTCTTTTTCAAAAGGAATTATTCCCCGCTGAACGGACTCCATGTATTGCTGGTTATTGGAAACATTCCATTGCCTGCAGTTGCCATCGAAAGAATGCGCCGAAGGCCCGATGCCCCAATATTTTTTACCCTGCCAGTAAGACGAATTATGCAGGCTTCGCCAACCTGGTTTGGCAAAATTGGAAATTTCGTAGTGTTCATACCCGGCATCTTCCATCCATTGCATCAGCAATAAAAATTGTTCCGATTGTTTTTCCGGGTCGGTATTTTCAACTTGCTGAAGCCTGATCATTTTATCAAGCGCTGTCTTTTTTTCCACCGTTAGTGCATAGCAGGAGAGGTGCGGGATTTTCATGGAGATGGCCATATCAACATTCTGTTTCCATTTTTCATTGGACAGGGAAGGCATTCCGTAAATAAGATCTATGGTGATGTTGTCGAAATAATTTTTTGCCAATTGCAAATGGTCTGTTGCCTCTTTCGCTGTATGTGCCCGGTTCATCCATCGGAGATCTTCATCAAAAAAACTCTGAATGCCGATACTGAGGCGGTTGATGCCCGCATTTTTCCAACCCATGAGTTTTTCCCGGGTAATATCATCGGGATTTGCTTCAAGGGTTATTTCAGCATTTTTAGTTACATTAAATTTTTTCCTGATTGCATAGAGTATTGATCTTATTTCACCCGCATCAAGTAAGGAAGGTGTACCGCCGCCATAATAAATAGTCTCAATCCTTTCGGGTTCAGCTTCCCCCTTCTCCACTTGTGGAGAAGGGCAGGAGATGAGGCTTATCTCTTTCAGCAAAGCAGCGATCATTTCGTTCTTATAATGCAAAGAAGTGGTAAAATGAAAATTACAATAATGGCAAGCCTGCCTGCAAAAAGGAATATGTATATAAATACCTGCCATGTTGTTTGCGATTAATGAATATTTTTACACATCATACCGGTTATCCTGGCGAAAAACTGCATGGCAAAATTAAGACTACAAATATCGCTTCTTGTTTTCTTGTTGTTGAGTATTTATGGCTCATCACAAAACATGCCTGGCCAACAGGCTGGTAAATATTTCATCCGTCTGCGGGGAGTGGATTTGGATTCCGCCACGATCGTTTCCAAAACGGGTATTCAAACAAGTTTTTCATCACGGGCCGAATGCGAAGAATATATTAACAGGCTCCCCGGTTATCTCCAGTCAAAAGGTTTTGTCACCGCGTCAATAGATAGTTTGCATTATGATGCCGGGTTTGCAACGATCTTGTTATTTACCGGTGAGTTATACCGCTGGGCACAGTTAGAAGCACGAAATATTGAAACAACCCTCCTGGATGCCATTGGCTGGCGTGAGAAAATGTTTGCCAACAGACCGATGGATTTTTCCCAGGTCCAACTCCTGGAAGAAAAAATGCTGAACCATCTCGAAAATACAGGTTACCCTTTTGCAAAGATTTACCTCGATAGTCTGCAACTGGATCATGATAAGGTTTCCGCTTTCCTGAAATTGAACAAAGGACCACTTTATAAGATTGACAGCATCAGGATCTATGGCAATGCCAGGATATCCAATCCTTATTTACAGCGGTATCTCGATATTCCCAACGGAAGTGTTTACAATAAAGAAAAATTGCTCCGCATTAATAAAAAACTGAAAGAACTTACTTATGTAGAAGAAGAACGTCCTTTCAATCTTACCATGCTGGGTACAGGTTCGGTGCTGAACGTTTACCTGCAGCAAAAGAAAAGCAGCCAGGTCAATATCCTGGTTGGCTTCCTGCCCAATAACGACCAGCTATCAACGAAAAAACTGTTGCTCACCGGGGAAGCAAATATATTTTTGAAAAATGCACTGGGTTCAGGTGAAACGATCGGTCTCAACTGGCAACAGGTCCAGGTAAAGTCTCCGCGGTTAAGCCTGCTGTACCAGCATCCCTATTTTCTGAATTCCCCCCTGGGCCTTGATTTTTCATTTGATATGTTCCGGAAGGACAGCAGTTTCCTGAATGTGAATTTCCGGTTAGGCGCACAATACATGCTGAACAATAACCAGTCAGGCAAACTTTTTTTACAACGAACCCAGTCCATCGTTAACCAGGGTGGTATCAATGGCCCGTTGATCATTCAGACCCGGCGCCTGCCCAATGTGGTTGATGTCAGTTCTTTGAATGTAGGTTTGGAATATGAATTCAATAAAACAGATTACCGGCTTAATCCCCGGAAAGGACATGAATACAGGATCATCACTTCCGTGGGTACAAAAAAACTGAAAAAGAACAATGAGATCCTGGATCTGAAAGATCCCAACGACCCGGGTTTTAATTTTGATAAATTATATGATACCGTGAAATTAAAGACCTACCAGTTCCGGGTCAGTGGCTATGCGGCAAAATATTTTCCCCTCGGCGGACAAAGAAACACGATCAAGGCAGCGTTGAATGCCGGGATGTTTCAAAGTGGTTCTGTTTTCAGGAATGAACTTTTCCAGCTCGGAGGGTTCAAACTGCTGCGTGGATTTGATGAAGAGAGCCAATATGTATCGCAGTTTGCGATCGCAACGATAGAATATCATTACCTCGTGGGAACTAACTCCTTCTTTTATGTACTGGCAGACGGAGGATGGGGAAGAAATACAAGCCAGAATGCAAATGTCGATTATTCCTGGTTCGGCACCGGGCTGGGTCTTGCTTTTGAAACAAAGGCAGGGATATTCAACCTCGCCTGGGCGGTGGGAAAAAGAAATGATACTCCGTTCAACCTGCGGCAGTCGAAGATCCATATAGGTTTTGTAAACTATTTTTAAAATACCCGCTGCAGTCGGAATGCAGTTCAATATTTTTGCAGGACAATCATTTTATTTGAGCCGGCTCCTTTTATTGTTTGGTTTTTTTCTGATTACTGCAAAGTTTTCTATTGCACAGGTTGTTCCGGATTCTACAGCCGTTCCTGTCCGTGATTCTTTGTTTCAAAAAGATTCAACCCTGGTCATCGACTCGTTAAAAGTATCGCCTGTCATTGATTCGGTCTCTTCGGAATTTTCAGTATGGGCCAACGTGCAACAAAAGGATAGCGGTTGGGTAATGGACCCATTGACTTCCTTATTCACACAAAAACTGAACTGGCAATTGTTACAGCGGCATCCTTATTTTGGATTCTCATCCGCACCGGTCAACCCGCGCAGTGATCTAAGACAACACCAGGGCAAGGAAATGCTTTTTTATTTGATTGTTTTACTCCTGCTGGTTTTTGCTTTTCTCCGCAGGTCTTTCCCGAAATATTTTTATGATCTCTTCCGGCTTTTTTTCCGGACAACATTGAAGCAAAGACAGATCAGCGAACAATTAATGGAAACGCCCCTGCCTTCCTTATTACTGAACGGCTTTTTTGTTGTATCAGGGGGACTATATATCAGTTTCCTGCTTCAGCATTATAAACTTGATCCGTTTGAAAATTTCTGGCTGATGTTTTTTTATTCCATGCTGGGTCTTTCAGGAATTTATTTTGTCAAATTCATAGGTCTTAAGATCACCGGCTGGGTTTTTAATTCACAGGAAACAGCCAACACCTATATTTTTATTGTTTTTATCATTAATAAAATGATCGGTATTCTTTTGCTCCCTTTACTCATTTTACTTGCATTCGGTACCGGGAAAGTTTATTCAATCAGCCTTACCGTTTCCTGGTGCCTGGTAGCAGGTCTTTTGCTATACCGGGTTATTTTAACTTTACAAGCAGTACGTAATCAGGTCAAAGTCAACCCTTTTCATTTCTTTTTATACATCTGTGCCTTCGAGATTGCTCCCCTATTACTGATTTACAAGGGTTTGTTGTTGTTTTTCAGGATTACTGCTTAACTTTGACGCCAACTTTAGCCTAAGAACATGACTAAAAATGGGGTTAACATGGCTGATTTGCAGGCCAAAGCGATACAGAAAATACTGATTACCCAACCGAAGCCCGAAAGTGAAAAGTCACCATACTTTGAGCTTTCGAGGAAATACAGCGTAGAACTGGACTTTCATCCGTTTATCCGGTTGGAGGGCATATCGGCCCGGGATTTCCGCAAACAAAAAATAGAGATCCAGCATTACACGGGTGTCATATTCACCAGCCGGAATGCCATCGATCATTTTTTCCGTATCTGCGAGGAAATGAAGATCAACGTATCGCAGGATACAAAATATTTCTGCATTACCGAAGCCGTTGCATTGTACCTGCAGAAATTTATCCTGTACAGGAAACGCAAGGTGTTTTATGGAGCCGATGGCACCAATAAAAGCATGTTTGAGGTAATCAACAAGCATAAAAGCAATGAGAAATTCCTGTATGTATGTTCGGAAAACCAGCAGGATAATGAAATTGTTAACTGGTTAAAATCGAATAACTGCGAATTTGTTCTCGGGTTTATGTACCGCACACAAAGTTCTGATGTAAGAGAAATACTTACTAATACAGCATACGATGTCATTTGCTTCTTTACTCCCAGTGGTGTAAAAAGCCTGTTTGACAACCTTCCGAAATATAAACAGAACGGAACGGTGATCGGTGCTTTCGGAAACAATACATCCAAGGCAGTGGAAGATGCGGGATTGACGTTGGATATCAAAGCTCCGCAGCCACAGGTACCCAGCATGGTGGCCGCATTGGAACAATACCTGGCCATGAACAGGAAGAAAAAATAATTTGAAAAGAATTCCCGGTTGAAGGACACTGATGCGGTGTCCTTTTTCTTTTTCTGCGAACTTCGTTCGGGTGTTTGTTTGATAGTTTCCTTACCGGGATAAAAAAAATAATATTTCAGCAGAATCTCAATGACCACGAATCACAAACATACCAATCACCTGGTTCATGAAACAAGTCCCTACCTGTTGCAGCATGCCCATAACCCCGTGAACTGGTACCCGTGGGGAGAGGAGGCATTGAAAAAAGCAAAAGAAGAAAACAAACCCATACTGGTAAGTATTGGTTATGCAGCATGCCATTGGTGCCATGTCATGGAAAGAGAAAGTTTTGAGGATGAAGAAACAGCTCAAATCATGAATGAACATTTCATCAATATTAAAATTGACCGGGAAGAAAGACCCGACCTAGACCATATTTATATGGATGCCGTACAAGCCATGGCCGGCAGCGGCGGCTGGCCACTGAATGTTTTTTTAACACCGTATGCCAAGCCATTTTATGGCGGTACCTATTTCCCCCCGCAAAGAGCATTTAACCGTCCTTCCTGGCAGGAAACTCTTTTTGGTGTGATACAGGCTTTCCGGGAAAGAAGACATGAGATCGATGCACAGGCTGAAAACCTTACGGAACACCTGCTTCAATCAAATGCTTTTGGTTTTCAAAGAATGGAAGAAGATAAAATTTTTAATGAAAATAAACTGAAAGAGGCATTGCATAATATACTGAAGTCCGCAGATAAGGAATGGGGTGGATTTGGAAAAGCGCCCAAATTCCCTCAGACTTTTGTAATTCAGTTCTTGTTAAGGTATTCTCATACCAGGAAAATTGAAAATGACACGGGGTCTTTGACAGGCAGGGCAGGTGCGTTGATGGGCTCCCCTTTCGGGGAAGGCCGGGAGGAGGCATTATTTGCTCTCGATAAAATGATCGAAGGTGGAATATATGACCAGGTTGGCGGCGGATTTGCCCGTTATTCTACCGACACGGAATGGCTGGTTCCCCACTTCGAAAAAATGCTTTACGATAATGCATTATTGATCTCCGTTTTAAGTGAAGCTTATCAACTGACAAGGAAAGAGCGTTACAAAGAAGTGATCGGGGAGACCATTGCATTTATTCAAAGGGAATTATTGCATCCTCAAATGGGTTTCTATTCAGCGCTGGATGCGGACAGCGAAGGGGTGGAAGGAAAATTCTATGTATGGACAAGGGATGAAGTGCAGGAGATATTAAAAGAAGATGCGGATCTTTTCTGTGGATATTTTGATATAACGCAAAAAGGAAACTGGTCCGGGGGAATTCATTCCGGGAAAGGGATCAATATTCTCCGGGTCAGGAAAACGCCGGAAAAATTTGCTGCAGAAATGAATCTGAACGAGACGGAGGTAAAAAAAATTATTGATAAAGGGAAGCAGCAATTATTGTCACATCGGCAAAAAAGAATCCGCCCCCTGCTGGACGATAAAATAATTCTTGGATGGAATGCATTGATGAATACGGCGCTCAGCAGGGCTTTTGCGGCAACGGGCAATCAGGCTTACCGGCAGCTTGCCCTTGACAATATGGAATTTCTCTTCGGAAAGTTTACGAACAATGAACCGGATGCTTTTTTTCATACATGGAAAAACGAACAGGCAAAATACCCGGCATTTTTGGATGACTATGCTTTTTTAATACAGGCCCTGATTCATTTGCAGGAAATAACAGCGGATAAAAAATGGCTGCTCCGGGCACGCTCCATTACTGAATATGTAATTGAACATTTTGGAGAAACAGAAACTCCTTATTTCTTTTTCACCCACGAAAAGCAGCAGGATGTGATCCTGCGAAAAAAAGAATTGTATGACGGCGCTGTACCGTCCGGCAATTCCATCATGGCTTATAACCTTTATCGCCTTTCCGTTTTGTTTGATAAAAAAAAGTGGAGAGAAAGAAGTATGCAAATGATTTCTTGTCTTGGCAATGCCATCACAAAATATCCTGCTTCGTTTGGGATTTGGGCCGGCTTATTGCTTGAAGTGATTGAAGGAACACTTGAAATTGTTGTTGTGGGAACAAAGTCAGAAAAGCTTCAAACGGAATTGCTGGAGCAATATATTCCCCATCGCGTTCTGATAATTGCCGACAGCCCCGACCCGGACTTTGAGTTATTAACAGGCAAACCGGCTACCAACCCCCCTTCAATATACCTCTGCCGCCATAACACATGCCATGCTCCGGTTTTTTCCGCCGGGGATCTTATTTCCCTGATAAACAAGGCTTCCGGGGTGTAATTAATTTTCCTGTTATGCAATAAATCCGGCACAAATACCGTTAGAATTTCTACCCCGTAAAATATGCTTTGTTTATATAAAAATAAATATTAACGTTGTATTTGCGAATTGCCCAAAATATTATATTTGCCTTTACCTCTATAAGTGTTAAGTGTATGAAAATGAGAAGCCTTTATTACACCGTTTTTGCAGTTGTCTGCATGTTTTTGCTTGCCAGTTGCGGAATACTGGGAAAAAAGAATGGAAAGGGCAAAGGCGGCAGCATGCCAAATGACGGGCAGGTGCATGGTATAGCACCCGCATCTAAGTACTCATTGCCAAAACCTCCCGGTATGGTTTATATCCCACAGGGAACATTCCATATGGGACCCAGTGATGAAGATCCCGCATTTGCATTCAGTGCAAGGAACCGGGCTGTTTCTATCAGTGGTTTCTGGATGGATGCTACCGAGATCACCAACAATGAATACCGCCAGTTTTTATACTGGGTGCGTGATTCAGTTGTTGCCCGTAACCTGGGTTATGTAAAAGCCGGTGCTGATGGGGAAGAACATGTGGATTGGAATAAAATGAAAACCATCAAGTACGGGGATCCAAAAATAATTGAACAACTAGCCAATACTCCCATGATCCTGACTCCTGAGGACAGGATCAACGGGAAAAAAGAATTCGATGCCTCCAAATTTGTTTACCATTCTGAAGTATTTAACCTGAAAGAAGCAGCAAAAAGGGAAAATGCCGGTAAACCCCGCTCCAAGTTCATTGTTAAAAAAGATGTGCCTATTGCTCCCGATACCTTATGCTGGGTACGTGATTTTGCTTATTCATACAATGAACCCATGACCAAAAGGTATTTTTCACACCCGGCTTTCGGAAATTACCCGGTAGTAGGAATAAGCTGGAAGCAGGCCAGCGCTTTTTGCGAGTGGAGGACTCATTACCTGAACGCATACCTGGATTCCAAGAAGAGAGCCCAGGAATCGGATTTCAGGTTGCCAACAGAAGCACAATGGGAATACGCAGCCCGTGGCGGACGTTCTCAATCGATGTTTCCCTGGGGTAATTATTATCTCCGGAATAAAAAAGGATGTTTAATGGCCAATTTCAAACCGGGACGTGGTAATTATCCTGAAGACGGAGGTTTCTATACGGTTCGTGCCGATTCTTACTGGCCCAATGATTATGGCCTTTATTGCATGGCTGGTAATGTTGCTGAATGGACTTCTTCCATTTATTATGAAGGCCGGAATAATTTCCAGCATGATATGAACCCGGATGTACGCTGGAATGCAAATGATGACGATCCTCCCCTGATGAAACGTAAGATCATCCGCGGGGGAAGCTGGAAGGATGTTGGTTATTACCTGCAGACAGGAACCAGCACATATGATTACCAGGATTCGACCAAGTCTTATATCGGTTTCCGCTGTGTAATTGATTTACCCGCCGCACCGACTAAAGGGAAAAAAGGAAAATAATTTGAAATAATTCTAATCATCAAAATACTGAGAGGGCATTTCATAAAAATTGTCCTCTCATTTTTTCTCACCTTTTTATTTAATATTTAATACTTCTAAACAACTAAAAGATCCAATTATGGCAGCAGCAATTCCATCAAGAGTAAGTAAATGGGTAGACGTAGGCGTATCATTCGGCGCCGCACTTGTAATCTGGGGAGCACTCAGAAAAATCACCCACCAGCCCGATGCAGATACCTGGTTATTTATCGGTCTTACCACAGAAACAGTAATTTTTGCAACGTATGGTATTTTATATGCAATTTACCCGCCCATAAAAGATGCCACTCATGATGAAGAGCAGTTTGCAATAGCAGGATCCAAGGCAAGAGCAGGATTTGCTTCCATGGATAAAATGCTGATGGAAGCTGATATCACTCCTGACACCATGAGGCGTTTGGGTGAAGGATTCAAGCAACTGAATACGACCGTAGGAGGTATGACTGGCATTACCGATACGATTGCTGCCACCGATGATTTTGCTTCCAAAACCAGGGAAGTAACGGGGCACCTGGATAAGGTAAAAGATGCTTACGTAAATGCTGCCAACTCTGTGGGTGCATTTAACCAGGCAACCGAAAGCGCCAAATCATTTCATGACCAGATACAGGTATTGACCAAAAATCTTTCTTCGCTGAATACGATATATGAGCTGGAACTGCAGGAAAGCAATAACCATCTGAAGGCATTGAATGCTTTTTATGGTAAACTTTCTGAGACCTCTGCTTCCATGCTCAATAGTGCTGAAGATGCTAAAAGGGTGCAGGACCAGATCGGTCATCTGGCTACCAACCTGGGCCGCCTGAACGGTATCTATGGAAACATGCTTACCGCCATGCAGGGTCGCAACTAAAACTAACCTTTGCCTTTGCTCTTTAACCGGAGCTGAGAATGCAAAGTATAATAGTCCGAATCCGTGATACAGATAAGTCACTATTACTAAAATTAAAAACCGAAATTTTTCATGTCTCTACCAAAAGAACCGCGGCAGAAGATGATCAATATCATGTACCTGGTGTTGACAGCACTGCTGGCGCTGAACGTTTCATCGGAGATCCTCAATGCCTTTAAGACGGTAAATAACAGCCTCCAAAATACGAATACGGCCGTTGATAAATCCTCCCAACGGATCATGCAGTCATTAAATGACAAAAAACTGGATCCGACGACTGCCGCAAAAGCCAATATTTGGGAGCCGAGAGCAAAACAGACAATGGATATTTCTGAAAAGGCATATAATTTTATCCAGGGCTTGAAAGATGATATCATTAAAGCCGCCGGGGGTGATCCCAAAGATTCTACCAAGAATTTTAAAGAGGATAATCTCGATATTGCTACCCGGATGATGATCAAGGAAGGAAAGGGAAAACAGTTATATGATATGTTAGCCAAGTTTAAGACAGATATACTTGGCATAAATGATACCATTAAAACTGAGTTCACAAAAAACCCATTACAGGTTGATCTTTCCATGCCCAAGACCCAGAATAAATCAAATAAGACCTGGGAACAGGCTTATTTTCACATGGTGCCTACTGTAGCGGCTTTGACCATTCTGAGTAAATTCCAGAATGATATTAGAACCTCCGAAAACAGGGTCGTCACTTTCTGCCATGAACAGGTAGGAAAGGTTGAACTCAGGTTTGACAGGTTTGAAGCGATCGTTGGTCAAAACTCAAAATATTTGATGCCGGGGCAGGATATTGAAATCACTGCGGGTTTGGGAGCATTTAGTTCCACCAAGATCCCCCAGGTTTCTTTTGGCGGTTCAGGACCAACAAAAGTTGAAAACGGTGTTTCTTATTATACCGGGTCTGCCGGCGGTATGGGTTCGCATACTATAAATGTGACCGTTTCGTTTACAGATCAGGATGGTCAGCCTCAAACTAAAACCTTCCCGGTTGAATATGTAGTTGGCCAGTCCAATGCTTCCATAGGGTTGGACAAAATGAATGTTCTTTATATAGGGGTAGATAACCCGGTTACGATCGCCGCCAGCGGTGGTGGTGATGACAAAGTGCAGGCTTCCATCACAGGTGGCGGGGGCAGTTTGACAAGGGTGGGTAATGGTAAATATATTGCCCGTGTAAGCAGTGTTACGGATGATTGCAAAATCAATGTAAATGTTGACGGGAAAATGGCCGGTCAGCAAACATTCAGGGTTCGTACCATTCCACAGGCGCAAGCTTATGTGGGAGGTCAGCCCAGCGGTGCGAATGTGGCAGCCGGTGCATTCAAGGCACAGGGTGGTGTTGGTGCGGGTATTAAAGACTTCCCGTTTGAGTTATCATACGACGTGGTTAGTTTCACCTTTACCTGCGATACGGATGATGGCGATATCGTTTCTGTTCCTAATAACGGTGCTGCTTTTTCGCCGGCCGTGAGGAACGCAATGAATGCCCAGTTAAAGGCCAATAAAATGGTAACGATTGATAATATCAGGGTAAAAGGTCCGGATGGTCGTACATCACCCGCACCTTCGCTGATCTATTATATTAAATAGTGTGATATGAAAATGAAATTTGTAAAATTCGGTATCTGTTTAATGGTTGCAGGTCTCCTGGTAACCCAGGCGGATGCGCAACGAACGGGCAGGAGAGGGAGAAACAATAACAACAACACCAATAATCCTACCCAGCCGGTTGACACCACCGGGCCACAGCAGGTAAATAATGTAACAAACCCCGCGAAGTATGATCCGTACGGGAACCTGCCCATTAAGATTGATTCTTCGGGTTTGACGGATACCATTGTGAAGAGGTCGCTGAGAAATGACAATGCCTTTGATAAAAGCAGTCTCACTTCCCGTATTCCCCTGCCATATGAATACCTGCGCTGGGATGATGCCCTCTTTGCAGAAAAAGTATGGAGGGAACTTGACCTTAGGGAGAAAATGAACCAGACTTTCCGGTATGATGCAACTGATGATAACGGGAGTCAGATGTTTATTAGCATGTTGCTGAAAGCTGTCAATAGCGGGCAGGTAACTGCCTTTGCGGATGACAGGTTCACGACCCCGATGACGACACAGGAAATACAGCAAATCACGTCCGGTAAAGCTGATACGGTTCCTCAATACGATGTAAAAGATATCAATAAGATTATCGGTTATGTTGTTACCAGGGCCAGCTTTGATCCCAAATCAGTCATGAAATTAAGAATCAAGGAAGAATGGGTGTTTGACCGGGAAGCCAGCAGGATGTTTGTACGTATTCTTGGTATTGCACCATTAAAGACCGAATATTTCCAGGAAGGAACCGGTCAAAGCAGCGGAAAAGAAAGAGGTGTATCTGCTTTGTTCTGGGTATACTATCCAGACCTGAGGCCGACTCTTGCAAAATATGAAGTGTATAATCCGAAGAACATGGGCCAAAGCCGGATGACATGGGAAGAATTATTTGAAAGCCGCATGTTCAGCAGTTATATCACTAAATCAACCATGGATAATCCTTCAAACAGGAATATCCGTCAATACATCAAAGACCCGATCCTTGCGTTACTCGAAGGTGATAATATCAAAGAAAAGATATTCAATTACGAGCAGGACCTGTGGTCGTATTAATACTATAAATCATTTGTTCATGATTTTTTTCGGAAGCCCCTTCACCGGGGCTTTTTTCATAAAAAATGTTCAGGCTGAATAAATAAATCTTTTCAAAATCGTAAAAGTCCTATAGGAAAATTGGATAATTGTCGTATTTTCGTCTCGGTTTTTCATAGGATATTGGATTTTAAAAACGGGGCTGGATT
>CAZQGZ010000108.1:0-12246 GCA_964592935.1 uncultured Chitinophaga sp.
CCGGTGACCGGTCTGATTTTTTTTTTTCTTTCCGTTTATCGGTTTTGGAACGGGCTGTTTTTTTCTTTATCATACTTCAACAAAAATCTTTGTTTTTTATGGCTTAACCAAAAGGAAAAGGCAAGTAGTGTTCAGGTTTGAAAGAAAATAGAGTTAACCACGGATAGCACAGGTTAAATTTTCACAGATTAAACTGTTTTATCTGTAATCTAATCTCCCGGGTTGCGGAACAGGCGAAATAAACTTAGTGAAAAAAAATATTGGAAAATCTAAAATAATTAGTATTTTGCAGCTAACTAAATTAGTGAATATGGCTATTTCCAATCAAAACCTGAAATACCTGCGCAAACTCCGTGGCTGGACACAGGAAGAATTTGCGAATAAGATCCGTATCAAACGTTCTTTGCTTGGCGCTTATGAAGAAGAAAGAGCGGAGCCGCGCATCGATGTGCTGGAAGTGGTTTGCGATATTTTTAAACTTACCCTCGATGATATTCTCCGCAAAGACCTGAGTGATAATAAGAGCAATTATCTCGCCAAACGCAGGGCATTGAAACTGGCTGCCGGCCGGCCCGATATCCCATTCGTACCGGTTAAAGCAGCAGCCGGTTACCTGGCCGGTTATGCAGATCCTGAATTTATTGATGAACTCAATACATTCACTCTGCCCATGCTGACCGGTGGTAATTACAGGGCCTTTGAGATCATCGGTGATTCCATGCTTCCCACACCCAGCGGCTCAGTCATTGTTGGAGAAAAAGTGGATAATGTAGAAGAATTAAAAAACAATGCGGCCTGTATCGTTATTTCACGCAATGAAGGTATTGTTTACAAAAGAGTACAGAAAAACGGTCGGCAAAAAAATAAGCTGACCCTGGTGAGCGATAATCCTTCTTTCCATCCTTACACCGTGAACACGGACGAAGTGATTGAAATGTGGCAGGCACAAGTTGTCATTGCAAAAGCCAATACACAGCACAGATGGGATATGAACCAGCTCTCCAATATAGTTTCCGACCTCCAGGAACAGGTTATTTCACTGAAAAAGAGGATGAATTGAACAGGTTGACGGGGTGATACCATAAAAATATATTTATCGGGGCAACGCATTGGTCTTGAAATCTCTATTTTATATTTGCTGACTGCAAAAACCTGCATTGCTTTTGAAAAATATTATCTGCTTACACCTGTTACTGGTTTGTGTTTCTTTGTACTCCCAGCAAAAATCAACACAGGCTGTTAAAACTGACCTGGTGCTGAAAATAGACGGCAACCTGGATGATGCCGCATGGGCCAGTGCACCGGTACTCACCGACTTTATTCAGAATTTCCCCACATATGGTTTACCCGTTTCTAAAAAAACTGAGGTGAAGATCCTTTATGATAATACGGCCATATATGTTGGTGCTTATTTGTATGATGAACCATCCCTGGTCAGGAAGCAGATCACTGCAAGAGACGGGGAGGGGCAAAGCGATGTGGATTATTTTTCTGTTTTTTTTGATACGTATAATGATCTTCAAAACGGCTTTCAGTTCCTGGTTACAACGGCCAATGTGCAATCAGATGCAAGGCTTAGCCCGAATTATGTTGGTGATTTTAATTCTTTCGGGGATAAAACATGGGATGCGGTTTGGGATAGTAAGGTAAGTATGAAACCCGATGGATGGGTTGTGGAAATGAGGATACCATATATTTCACTCCGGTTTGCCAAAAAAGACATGCAGAGCTGGGGTCTCCAGTTCCTGCGTTTTTTCCGTCGCAATAATGAAAGCAGTTACTGGAATCCCGTTGATCCCAAAGTAAACGGATTTGTCAACCAGTTTGGGCGCCTGAATGATCTGAAAGCTATTGTACCGCCATTGCGGCTTAGCTTTTCCCCCTATGTAACCACCGGTTTCAGGAATTCACCGCAGGCAAATGGTTATCTCGATGAATGGCTTCGCAACGGTGGTATGGATGTGAAATACGGTCTGAATGAAAGTTTTACATTAGATGCCACACTGATCCCCGATTTCGGTCAGGTTATTTCGGATAACACGATCAACAATCTGACACCTTACGAAATAAAGTTTACTGAGAACCGGCAATTTTTTACCGAAGGAACGGAACTATTTAATAAAGCGGGTTTGTTTTATTCAAGAAGGGTTGGGGCCACCCCTTCAAAATATTTTAATGTAAGGGGATTTGTGGCTAATAATACCGACTGGGAAATAATAAAGAATCCTTCACTGACGCAATTATATAATGCCACTAAATTTTCAGGTCGCACCAGGCAAAAATCAGGGATTGGAATTTTTAATGCGATCACCGCCCCGATGGAGGCAAAGATCCGTAATAAAGTAACGGGAAAGGATTCTGTTATCCAGACCGAACCGGCTGCCAATTATAATATCATTGTTCTTGACCAGGCATTGAAAGGCCGTTCATCGGTAACTTTTACCAATACCAATGTATTGCGCAGCGGTGCCGGGCGGGATGCCAATGTAACAGCTTTGGACCTGGCCCTGTATGATAAAAGAAACACCCATTCCTTAAAAGGAACGGTCAGGTATAGCAAAATATGGGGAAGCCTTCCTTATGACGGATATAATACAACATGGGTCTTTGGTAAAGTAAGCGGTAACTGGCAGTACAATATTACCGGGAATGTAGAATCAAAAAAATATGATCCGAATGACCTGGGCATTTTATTTGCTCCCAATGAAATTTCTTACCTGGGCAGCCTTACTTACCGGCAATTTAAACCTACAAAGAATTTTATTACCTATAGTTACACCCTTTCACCCCGGCTGCTATATCTCTACAAACCCTATGCATTTAACAGGTTCGATATAACCGGCAGGGCTTTTTGGGTCTTTAGAAATTTCTGGGATGTGTCACTGACGGTTAATGTTATTCCCGGCAGCGAGCATAATTATTTTGAACTCAGAACAGATGGACGTTATATCCGGTATCCTGCCAATTTAAGTTTCGGTATGCAGGGTAGTTCAGACAGCCGCAAGAAACTTTTTTTCCGGTATGCCGGCACTTTTGCCGTGGCTTCCAAAAATGATAATGTGTATACTAACCTGGGCATTGGATTCCGTTACCGATTTGGTAATAAATTCTCACTCGACCTGCAGACCAACACATCTTCTGAAAAAAACCAGCTCGGCTATGCATTCCTGAGAGAAACTAACGGAGAACCCATTGTGGGCTTCAGGAACAACCGGGATTTTACAACGGTATTGTCGGGGATCTACAACTTTACTTCAAAACTTAATCTCACCCTCAGGGCAAGACATTACTGGAACAAGGTCAATTATATCAGTTTTCATAACGTGGATGCAAAAGGATTGCTGCTGGCAAGACCTTTTATCGCCGGGCAGGATGATAACGTGAATATTTTTAATCTCGATGCCTTCCTTACCTGGGATTTCCGGCTGGGAAGCCGTTTTATCGTTGGGTATAAAAACTGGCTGGGTGAAGATGAAATGGTCAGTATTGCGGGTAAGAACAGTTATTTAAAAAACCTGGGAGAGATCTTCAAACTGCGTCATGGAAATGAACTGACGGTCCGGTTCATTTATTTCCTCGATTATAATCAGCTCCGAAAAAAACACTAGGGCTTTTTTATCAATTCGGAGCCGGTGATGGCATAAACCAGTTCACCTTTTTTAGGTTCCACCCTATACGTCCCGGTAAACCTGCTGAAAGCCGGAAGAATACAATGTTCCGGTGTAAAATAAAAACAGGGCAACCTCAATGCCTGTCTTCCGCGGCCACTGATCCGGATACCGGGGTGCACATGCCCGGAAAAAACAAATGCGGCCTGGCCGGCTTTCTCAAAAGGATCCGTGTTTTTTGTTTCATGCCGGAAACAGAAATCTCCTATGATCAATTCCTTTTTATGAATAGTGATATGGGTCTCATGGTACCAGTGATCTTCCAGGATATCATGATTTCCTTTCACCAGGTCAAACCGGAACAATGGAAAATCATTTCTCCATTTTTTAAAAAGATCCAGTTCTTTATTCGCCGTACTATGAGTAAAATCACCCACAATGATCACCCGGTCGGCTTTGAAGAAAAATAATTGTGCGATCAGCCGCTGCAGGTCTGCTTTGTTGACACCTTCCGGAACCGGGATGCCTGCCTTCCTGAAATGTCCTGTCTTACCGAGATGGATATCCGCAAGTATTAAAGTATTCTGCTCTTCCCAGAACAGGCAGCGATCCGGCGAAACCCAGAAGGTATTATTATGGATGATATGCGGAACGGGGTTTTGCATGCGCGATGGACAAAGTTAATACGTAACGCAGCATGTAGGTTCACTATCCTAAGGACTTATTCAATTCCTTGTATTTCATTTATGAAACACTTCAAATTACGAAGCCACTTTTTCATTTCTTATTTCTTACCTGCCTGCCGGCAGGCAGGTTCCTTATTTTTCATTTCATAAATATTCTTTTCCTTTCACGCTTGCAATATCTATCCAAGTTCCATTTGCATTTTTCTCACCCGGTCCTCTAATTTTTCGGAGGACAGATCTTCCCGCATACTATCCACTTTGACCGGGAAACAAAAAGGAGTAAGTTGCTGCGGGAAAGTGATCACAATATTGGATTGCCGGATTCTTTCCAGCATATCCCTTAACCGGGCTTCTTCCATTTGTTGTTCCATCACTTCCTGGTAGGCCTGCCGGAGTAATAAATTATCCGGGTCGTATTCACTGAATACATTGAAAAGGAGGGAAGCGGATGCCTGCAGGTGTCTTGCTTTCTTTTTTTCTCCCGGCATCCCCTGGAAGATAAGCCCGCCGATGACCGCCACGTCCCTGAACTTTCTTCTAGACATTTCGGTACTGTTGACGCTGCGCTGGATATCATTCAACAGGTCGCTGGTGGAAAATAATTCATAGACATTACTGTCATCTAACGGTATGGGCTGATCGCTCAGCAATTCAAAACCATAATCATTCATGGCAAAGGAAAAACTGATGGGCCTGATACGGCTGATGCGGTAAGCAAGGATGGCCGCCATTGCTTCATGCACCAGGCGTCCTTCAAAAGGATAGACAAACAAATGAAACCCGTCTTTGGTTTCTATCTGTTCAATTAATAATTCATTTTCTTTTGGAACATGTGAAAGTTGCTGCTGCAGTTCGAAAAGGGGCTTTAGTTCCTGAAGCTCTATGGCTCCCACCTTCGCCCCGAAAGTTTTCGGGACTTCGGAGGGCAAGCCGGGCTCCTGACTCACGGCTCCTGACTCCCTACTGCCGACTCCCGACTCATTCAAGGTTTCTCTCAGCTTTTTCCCCAAATTAGCGCTCAGGGGCATCCTTCCCCCGTTCCAGCTTGGCACAATGGATTTTTTTGAATTGGATTTCCTGGCCAATACCGTCATATCTTTTATCATCACAAATTCCAGTTTCCGGCCGGCCAGCGTAAATACATCACCCGGATCCAGTCTTGAAATAAAATATTCCTCGATCACACCGATATAACCACCGGTGATGAATTTCACCTTCATCATGGAGTCACTGACAATGGTGCCGATATGCAGCCGGTGACGCATGGCTATCTTCCTGCTTTTTATCCTGTAAATCCCATCATCGATCTCCATTTTTTTAAATTCATCATATTGCTGCAGCGCATGGCCTCCTTCCGTAACAAAATGTATGATCCGTTCCCATTCATCTATGGTCATATCCTTATAACACCAGGTGGAGGTGATCTCTTTGATTATTTTTTCCGGTATGAACCCATCAGAGATGGCCAGCGTATTCAAATATTGAATAAGCACATCGAAACAAAGCAGCCTGGGTTCACGGCTTTCCACCAGGTTTTCATGAATAGCAGATTTTAAGGCGGCTGCTTCCATCAGTTCCAGTGAATGAGTCGGCAAAAAATAAATTTTGCTGATGGCATCATGACTATGACCGCTGCGGCCGGCCCTTTGTAAAAACCGGGCTACACCTTTTGGTGAACCCACCTGTATCACGGTTTCCACCGGGCGGAAATCCACACCAAGATCAAGCGAAGCAGTACAAACAACGGCTTTTAATTTTCCCGAATGAAGGTTGTCTTCGATCCAGGAACGCAGTTCCGTATCAATGGATCCATGGTGCAATGCGATGGAGCCTGCTAATTCTGGACATACATTCAATAAAGACTGGTACCATGTTTCACTCATGCCCCTCGTATTGATAAAGATCAGCGTTGTTCTGCTTTGTTGTATGATGGGAATGATCTTATGCGCCAGTTTGATCCCCAGGTGCCCGGCCCAGGGATATTTTTCAATTTCATCCGGGAAGATGGATTCAACTTCTATTCGTTTATCCATTTTTGCTTTAATAATAATTCCTGCCTGTTTTATTGATGACAGCAAAACGGATCTGGCTTCTTCGAGATTTCCTATGGTTGCAGAAATGCCCCAGATGGTGAGTGGTGAATGGTGAATGGTGAATGGTAATTCGGTCGTTTCTGCTGAAGAATTTATTTCTGACTTCCGACTCCTGACTCCTGGCTCCCGGCTTCCGACTATCCTTGAAATCGCCAATTCCACCTGCACCCCTCTTTTACTTCCGAGCAATTCATGCCATTCATCCACTGCAATCATTTTCAGGTTTGAAAAAAATGCAGCATATCCTTTTTGCGCCAGCAATAAATGCAGGCTTTCCGGGGTAATGATCAGGATCTCCGGCATTTCCAATTTCTGTTTTGCTCTTTCGGCATTCGTGGTGTCGCCGTTTCTTATTCCCAGTTTCCATTTCATTCCCAATTCTCCGATCACCTCTTCCATGGCCCGGCCGATATCCCTGGCCAGGGCCCTCAATGGGGTGATCCATAAAACCTGCAAACCGTTCCTCTTTTTATTTTTATAATCATCCGGGTGATGGTTGATAAAATCAATGATGGCACCCAGGAAAACAGAAAATGTCTTACCACAACCGGTTGGCGCATTCACCAAACCGCTTTCTCCCTCTATAATATGCTCCCAGGCCTGTTCCTGGAAAGGAAAGGGCTGATAACCTTTCCCGGAAAGCCATTCCAGGACAATTTTATAACCTGTTGTAGTTTTCAATGCGAGAAGCATATCGCAAACTTATATTAATTGCATTTTTTTCAAAGCCCGGTTGATCCCGGGATAAGTAAATCTACGAAAGCCTTGCAGTTTCCGGAAAGCTGTATTACTTTAGCTGCTTACGGGTTGTTGATTACAATAGAACCGGCACCCGGTATTCTTTATTCCAATCCTGCGAAGTTTATTTCTGAAATCCTTCTCCTGGTAAAACCCGGCCCAAACTGTTTTTAATTTTTTCACAAAAAAAACAAACCAGGATGAACAAAGAATTTACATCAGCAAAACCGGAATGCGGGAAAGAAAAGACTGCGGGTAAAAACCCTTCTTCCAAATTATATGTCATCTGCCTGAACAAGCCTTTGATCGAATTATGGGCTATGGCTGATCGTTATACCCCTGATTATTATGATACGACCGAACGCTACAAAGCTTCAGTGTATTCAAAACCGGGACCCGGTGTTAAAAGTGATGATAGTATCCAGGGTTTGCTTTCCCCGGATGATGAAATGATGCTTTATAACGAAGGGCTTACCGAATATTATTAAGGGTTTAATATATTCCCTTAATAACACCATCCTGCGACTTGAGGAAATACAATTTCCTGTTCTCAAAATAATCCAGCGTCATGTTTTGTTTATTAAACACAGGCTGGATATCAAAATCAGTAAACAGTTTTATTTGTTTATTGGCCAGGTTGGAAGCAATGTCTTTTCCGTATTGCATTAATAACCGGGCAAATTTCCAGGTTACTTCATAGCCCCGGAATACCATATCGCTGGGGCGGGCAAACATTACCCGGTTAAAATAATTGGTGATGCTCAGGCTGACCTTATCCATCTTGGCATTGTAGAAGGGCGTGCTGTAAACAATCTCCATGCCTTTATATTCCGGTTTGTTAAAGTCTTTGATGTTATCCCAGGTGGGCATGCCCATAACAATAGATGTATATTTTTGTTTTTTAAGGATCGCCAGTTGCTGTACAAGCCGTTTCCCGAAGTTTTCATCCAGGCTTCCCGCAATGCATAAAGATTGATTCGTGGTATCGAGGTATGGCATGAGGTGAGTGACTGTAAAACTATCGGGCAGGTCAGCATATTTTAAGGAGAGGGGTATGGCAACTGTACTTTTCCCGAAATCATCAAAATAAGACCTGATCCGGTCCTCCAGGGTTCCTTTTTTGCGGAACACCACCAGCGGGTTCAGGGCATAATATTTCTGTATGTGTTTATAGATCCCTTCGCATTGGGTCTTTAAAGTGGAATTCAACATCACATAAAAAGGATTGCCTGTCACGTTGCCGTCATTGGGCAGATTGGCATTAATGACAGGAATGTTTTTTCTCAACCCCGCATCCGCAAAGATCTTTACTTCCGCGCTGCTGCAATATGTGATGATCAGTTCAACATCGTTCATCTCCGTTTTATTCAGTTGTTGTAAAATGGTTTCACTGGCGGAACGGGTATCATATACATATACTTCGAGCGGGGCATATTCTTTATTCAGGGAATCGAGTGCCAATTGGGCCCCTTCATAAAATTCAAGCCCGGGATTGATGAATTTCGGAAAAACATTTTTCGCATAACGGTAACCGGCTGTATCGTTAAATGCAGAATCAAGATATAGCGGTGCAAAAATCGCGATCTTATGCCTGGAAATACTGTCCTGTGCCCTGGAACAATGTGCAACTGAAACCAGTACCAATAAAAACAAAATAAACTTTTTCATATCAATAAATCTGATTCAATGTTTAAACCCCACTCTCTACTCCCTCATTCCCATTCAATCGTAGCCGGTGGTTTGCTGCTGATATCATACACCACCCGGTTGATCCCTTTCACATTATTTATGATCTCGTTGGAGATATTGGCCAAAAAATCATAGGGTAAATGGGCCCAGTCTGCCGTCATGCCATCCACACTGGTTACGGCCCTTAAAGCTACCGTAAATTCATAAGTTCTTTCATCGCCCATCACCCCGACGCTTTTTACCGGCAATAAGATAGCGCCGGCCTGCCAGACCGTTGCATATAAACCGGCATCTTTCATACCTTTCACATACAGGTGGTCGGCTTCCTGCAACAAACGCACTTTTTCTTCTGTAATATCTCCCAGTATCCTGATCGCAAGGCCCGGCCCGGGGAAGGGATGACGTTCGATCATTTCAGCCGGGATCCCCAGTTCTCTTCCTACCTTTCTGACTTCATCTTTAAACAGGGAACGCAATGGTTCCACCAGTTCAAGATGCAGGTGCTCGGGCAAACCGCCCACATTGTGATGTGATTTAATAGTTACAGAAGGCCCATGTACAGACACACTTTCGATTACATCCGGGTAAATGGTTCCCTGTCCCAGCATACCCGCATGACCTTCGCTGTTTTCCCCGAGGATCTTTTTTGATTCTTCCTGGAAAATATCAATGAACAGGCTGCCGATCACTTTTCTTTTTTCTTCCGGGTCCGACTTGCCTGCAAGACCATCATAAAAACGTTGCCTTGCATCAATGCCTTTAATATTCAATCCCAGTTGCGCATAGGTTTTTAAAACCGTTTCAAATTCATTTTTGCGAAGCACCCCGTTGTCAACAAAGATGCAGTACAAATGTTTCCCGATCGCCCGGTGTATCAGCGTGGCGGCAACGGTGGAATCAACGCCACCGCTTAATCCCATCACCACTTTCCTGTCGCCGATCTGTTTTTTTAATGAATCCACGGTATCGGTAATGAAATGAGCCGGGGTCCAGTCCTGCATGCAACCACAAACATTGACCAAAAAATTATTCAGGATCTTTTTTCCTTCTTTGGAGTGATAAACTTCGGGATGGAATTGAACGCCGTAGAGAGGGAAGTCTTTAGTCGTTAGTCGGGAGTCGTTAGTCTCATTCGAATATTTCTTAAAGGCCGCAATTGGTATACTTTCAGTGGTCGCCAATAATTCAAATCCTTCGGGCATGGTCAAAATGGTGTCGGCATGACTCATCCAAACCTGTGATTGTTCTGAAACATCAAGGAACAACACATCCTCTTTTTTTCTTTGTAAAATGGCGCGGCCGTATTCTCGCTTGTCGCTTTTTGCAACAATACCTCCGAATTGTTTGGCGGTTAACTGGGCGCCATAACAAATACCCAGTACCGGAACTTTTTTTATTAATTCGTGAACCGGCACGCCGGGAGCTTCTTCTTCATTCACGGAACAGGGAGATCCGGATAGAATAATGCCTTTTAAGCCTGGTTCAAATTCAAATGATTTATGAAAGGGAATGATCTCGCAATACACATTTGCTTCTCTTACGGCACGGGCGATCAGTTGGGTATATTGGGAACCAAAATCGAGGATCAGGATCTTTTCGGTCATGTAAATAATAAGTTACTGTGGCTATTGCCTGCCCGCCATACTTAATTAAAAGAAAAATAGGCGGAGGTGAGTTGCGAAGATAAAATAATCGGTTGAGAGCCTGTCCCGAAATTTCGGGATTCCGGGTTTAAGATTTGAGGCTGCAAAAACAGCAGTTTTCAGTGAATAAAGTTATCTTTTTTCACCTGTAACCTTACAATGAAGGGAAGCGTCAAACAGGTCATGTCTGAAACAATTCTGCTTAATTTTGATCTTTCAAAACCAGGCACCATGAAACGATTTACCATTTTAACCCTGCTTTTATCAACATTTTTTATTTCCTGCCGCTTTACAACCGGGAAAAGGATCAATGGAAACGGGAATATTACGACCGAAAGCCGCCAGGTCGGTTCATTTAGCGGTGTCAATGTCAGCAGCGACATCGATGTTTATATTAAACAGGACTCCATTGCTTCCGTAAAAATTGAAACAGATGAAAATCTCCTGGAATTTGTTCATATTACCATCGACGATGGTATTCTTGAGATAGAGGAAGAAGATGGTTTTAACCTGCGGTCTGCCAAAGGGATCAAAGTATATGTCAGCGGTCCTTCCTTCAAAAGTTTTGAAGTGTCCGGGGCCAGTAATATCTATGGTGAAAATAAGATCACCGGTAATAATGAAATAGACATCCAAATTTCGGGAGCCGGTAGTTTAAAAATGGAATTGAATGCACCTGCCATCCGGGCTGAATTGTCGGGGGCAAGTCACCTGGGACTGAAAGGCGAAACAAAAAATCTTCGCCTCGATGGATCAGGAGCCAGCAGTATTGATTGTTTTGATTTGATGAGCGAAGAAACACAGGTTGATTTGTCCGGAGCCAGCAATGCGGATGTATATGCCAGTGTGAAACTGGTTGCAAATGTTTCCGGCGCTTCGGATGTGAAATATATAGGAAATGCTGCTGTCACCCAGGATGTAAGCGGGGCGGGTAGTGTGAAGAAGGTGAAGTAGGGAGAGGGGAATGGTGAATGGTCAATGGTGAATAGTGAATAAAGTAGTAAAGTACATTCTTTAGGGTTCAGCTAACAGCTCACAGCTAACAGCTCACAGCTAATAGCTCACAGCTAATAGCTCAAAGCTTATAAATCAACATACTTCACCGTAATCCGTATATCCCTGTTCCTTCCCTTATCATCCGTACAGGAAATTTTTACGGGGCCTTCATCGGGTATAAAGAATTGTTTTTCTCCCGCATTACTGCTTTTATAAAACTTGTTGTTGATATACCAATAGACCTTGCTCACATCATTGGCAGTCTTGCAGATCAGTTGCAAAGGTTCCTTGTCCTTTTTATTGATGAGGTATTCTGTGCCGTTCACCGGGGAAGTGATCGAAGGCGCTGCTCCCTTAAAGATCATTTCACATTCGGGATTATGCGATGGTATTTTCTGGTAAGCGATCCTGTTCTCTTCATACCAGGCCTGCATATCCGGTTCCACGATCTTGTACCATTTCTTTTTATACCCGGTTTGCGGGGCACAGCTCTTGCAGTAAGAAATTTTTTCGTCGGGACTGATCATGATCTCCTGCCAGTTGCTGCAAACTTTGGTCGATGAGATCAGGGGAATAAAATAGTCCGTGACCAGGCTGGTGCAATGGTCCGATGGAATTAATCCCGTTTCACTGCATACCTGCCTTATGTCGCAATCTTTGGGTTGGGTGAACCATTGCTCATCGCTGTCATAATCGATCGTGTTGAAAATTTTAAAAAGCAAAGGCGTGGCAATATTAGCGCCGCTCAGGTCGGCCACCCCTAAACCGGAAAAATTTCCGGTCCACACACCCA
>CAZQGZ010000109.1:0-6396 GCA_964592935.1 uncultured Chitinophaga sp.
TCTAATCTGTCCACTACTTTATGGAAGCACTATAAGGTAATAAGGTATTTTCGACAGATGAGTCATTTTTACTAGGGTAATAAGGTAAAATCTCCGAAACATTATTACCTTAATAGAAAAACAATAACGTTCTTTCGCTTACCTTATTAGCTTATTTAGCTTTTGAGGCAGGTTATTCAGGCATACCTTTTATCATTGTTAATTGACTGCCTGGTAATCTTTTCTTGCAGGCATATAATAGCTCCGAGAAAGGAACAAGTGTTAAATAAAAACGCCGAAGGCATCCTTCGGCGTCCTGATATTTTTACCTTTTTAAACGGCGCTGATTACCGGACACTAACCATTGCCGGGTAAGCATTCCTAATCACTAATCTTTGATTCACAGTTAAAAATAGAAATCGTGGCCACATCAGAAATCACAGTTGCACACCCGTTCTTTATTATGCAGTGGTAAGTACCAGCCATACCACTCTTCATATGTTCTAATGTCAGGGTACTGCTATGTGCATTGGGTACTGGGACCCCATTTCTTTCCCATTGGTATGTAAGTTTACCACCCGGGGGTACAGTTGCTTTAACTGATAATGTGATTTTATCACCTAAACAAACAAGACCATCTTTTGGATGATCATTAATCACAGGCTCAATTGGGCCAACCACGGTTATCGTAGCCGTACAGGTACTTTGATTTCCTGCAGCATCACTGGCTGTATAGGTAATCGGATAAATGCTTTGTCCCGTTTTATGATCATAATCTAATAAACCCATTTTTTTTGGTTCTTTAATAAGATCACCGGAAAAAGATGACACGGACCATACCAGAGAAGTTACTCCGTTTACACCCTGTTTAGATACCCTTTGACCTTCATTGTCCTTGAAGGAAATAAAATCTCGCGGGTTCATTACTACTTTGCAATCCAAAGATGCTGAAGCATCAAGGGGTTTACTATTATTGATTTTGCAGTTAAGGTTAGGAGGATTTTTATCATTATGGAAAATAAACGGATTTGTTTTTTTCACACATCCATCGGGTAACTGATATATACAAAAGTATGTACCCTCATTTGGATATTCAATCTCTATAGTACTTTTAGAAAGCCCTGGAATAACATTACCATCTTTGTACCAGGTGTAAGTACCGCCAACGGGTTTGGCAGTTACATTAATCGTATTTATCACTCCAGGAGATATTACTGATTTTTCAGCTGCTCCAACACCTGTCCGCACATTTATATGTCTAGATGTAGTAAGCATTATTTTTTTGTCACAAATTGCTTGTTTTGCAGCTTCCGCTTTTCTTGCTTCTTCCGCTAATCTTGCTTCTTCCGCTAATCTCGCTTCTTCTGCTTTTCTTGCTTCCTCAGCCAATCTCGCTTCTTCAGCTAATCTAGCTTCTTCAGCTTTTCTGGCCTCTTCAGCCTTTCTTGCTTCTTCTTCTGCTTTTTTTGCCGCTTCGACCTGTGGGTTTTTTCGAAATACAGTTATATCTTTCGTAAACTCACCGCATTTTCCGCCAAGTCTCAGTTTAATATGTAAAATAAACTGTGTAAATGCTGTCTCAGGAAATTTACGGCTAAAATCTCTTAAAATTTTATAGGTTGCTATATACTTTACATTATTTTCTGCATTTAGAATTAGTTTCTCTTTTTTTGTGACATTATTTATTGTGTATTCAACTTCAAACTCGGGTTTATTGGGATTTTGGGACTTTTTTATTACTTTAATTTTACAATTATCAGGATTTGGCGGATTGAGTGGCGTTAAAAAGATTTCGCCAATCAAATCAAGATCACGCTCAGGGCCATCTAAATATACAGTTTCGGGATAAAGAACAACAGGACATTTGTCGATTTCCATTTCACAGGGCCTGTCTGTGGAACGGGATTCCTCCCCGGTATTTTCTCCCACCCCCGGTGTATGTTTTGTAATTCTTGCATATACTTGTCGTATGGGCACAAAATTATTAGACTTGGTCAGCGTTGATTGGGAAAAACCAATGAATGCGTTGCCAATGAGAATAAAAAGTAAAATGATCTTTTTCATATAAAGGAATTATTTCTTTGAAAGTAAAAATGCTTGTCCCAGGCTCAGCAATAAACGGGGCTTGTCGCCGGAATTCCTGGTCAGGTCCGTCACCCCGATATTGATGGCGGGAAATTTAAAGGAGGGCCTGATGCCCAGGGCAAAACCCAGGTTCAGCCCGGACCATTCAGCAATAATATTCACGCCTTTTATAAACTCATAGGAAAGATTTGCAAATACGGCTGTTCCATGTTCTCCCTTGCCGGTCAGGCTGTCTTTATAACTTTTATCATAAAACCGTCCGGTTCCGGCGCCAATCGTATAACTCAGGCCGGAGAAGCCGGGTGTTTTTGATTTGATGGTTTGTGATGCATGGCTGATGCAAAAATAATAACTGGAGCCCCCGTCATCCTTGTTGCTGTGCACCAGGTTCAATGCCCCCACACTCATCGTTGTTCCCATGCCAATGTCCCGGCTTACAATCAGGTCACCGCCATAAATGCTTGCTTTTGATACATCAAATACATTGAAAATAGCCACCACACTGATCGCTTTATAGGAATTGCCAAACCCGATGCCTCCGGCTGCAACCATATCGGGTTTGGTGGTGTATACCTGTGGAAATGTTCCACCGAAAAATCCGAAAATAAAAGGACGGGTGCTGCCCCAGGCGGTGGGCGTCATCATCCCTTTTCCGGCCGGGTTGGGATAGTGTTCCCTTTTTATTTTCAAAATTTTTGCTACCGGCGCAGTTTTAGCCGAATCTGTATCCTGGGCATGGAGCGGGAGGTAAACAGATCCTAAAATGAATAAAATGCAAAGCTTTCTCATAAACAGTTTATGCATGTTTTATACTATTAATTTTTAAAAAAAATAACCTTGAAAATTTCTGGAATAATACCGGCAACCCTTACTTAAGAATAAATAATTGAACTATTTACTTTGTAGCGCAGGTATAAACTTCAGTTGGATTTTAAAGGATAAATATAAAAAAAAATTAATCCCAACCTAAAAAATTAATAAAAAAGCCCCCGGGTTCTTACGGGAACAGAGGGGCCCCAGGATTTTTCAACCCTGAAAAGATTTATTGTTTCGGAAAAGCCGGGTCGGCTTTCACTTCATTGATCTGCTGGGTATGCCGGTTACTGTGTGATGCTACCATCAGGCAAAGCTGGTAGCAATCCAGCCATCCAAACGGCAATTGCACCACATGATTCCGCATGTCTTCCGTGGTGGATTTTAAATATTTGATATGTTCCATCCTCCGGCTCTTAAATGATTCCACCGCTTCATCCAATGATTTATAGGGTGTATTCTTTGGTTCAAAAGTCTCCTGTGTCTTTACTTTAAAACTCCGGTCTTCCATCATTTTGATCAATTGCTCATCCGTCATTTTTATTTCCGAACGTTTTTCCGGGTTGGCCGGGGCCTTCATCGTGGCTTCCATCAGGTCCCAGAGATTTTTTTCCGAGATGGCGATATGGTACATGCATTCTTTCACGGACCATTTATCCGGGGCGGCTTTGAAATTCAATTGTGCTTCCGATAAACCTTTCACGCTTTTCAGCGCATCGGCTTTTGTTTCCTTCATCAGGCTGATGGCCGTTTTCCTTTCCGTTTTGGAAAGGGAATAATCGTGAATGGTTCCCGCAAGCCCGGTAATGACAAGCAGGGTGAGCAGGGAACGACCCATGGTTCTTTTCAGCATGGCAGGCAATTTGATCAATAAATCGGACCGGGTAGTTAACCTAAGGGCTGGAAAGAACCTGCATGGTTTGCAGGGGACTGAAAAGGTACAAAAGGATTTGATACAGCCAAAGAATTTTTTGGATAATTAATAAATTGAGAAGCTGGCGTTTTTTTGGCCGTTGGCCGTTATACATCATTATACGCATGATAATTTTATAAATATTTGCCGCAAAGTCCCAAAATGCACAAAGAAAATTTTATTGGATTCTCCGTTATTGCATAAAAAGTTTCATTTAGAAATAGCGGATTTCTTAGTGAACCTTTGTGTCTCCGTGCCTTAGTGGCAATATTAAACAACCCCCACTGATTGTATGGGTGTAGTATCTTTATCTCATGAAAATAAACGACATCATTCTTTTTCTCGAATCACAGGCCCATCCATCCCTGCAGGAGCATTATGATAATGCCGGGCTGATCACCGGCCAGGCAGGATGGGATTGCACCGGTATCATGTGTTCCCTGGATGCCACGGAGGATGTGGTGAAGGAAGCCGTTGAAAAAAACTGCAATCTCATTGTCGCCCATCACCCGATCATTTTCGGCGGGTTAAAAAAGATCAATGGTAAAAATTACGTGGAGAAAACGATCATCACGGCCATTAAAAAGGATATTGCCATTTATGCCATACATACCAACCTGGATAATGTAATGAATGGAGTCAACGGTAAAATGGCGGAGATGCTGGGCTTGAAAAACTTATCCGTTCTTTCATCCAAAGAAAATACTTTAAAAAAACTTTTCACTTTTGTGCCGGTTGAACAGGCAGAACAGGTTCGCCAGGCCATCTTCCTGGCCGGTGGCGGTCATATCGGCAACTACAGCGAATGCAGTTTTAATACAGAAGGCACCGGGACATTCAAAGCCGGGCAGGGAACCCATCCTTTTGCCGGGGAAATTGATAAACAGCACCGGGAAAAAGAAATAAGGATCGAAGTTGTTTTTCCATCCTTTCTTGAAAATAAGATCCTCGCTGCCATGAGATCGGCGCATCCCTATGAAGAAGTGGCTTATGATGTGGTATCGCTGTCCAATACACATATATCTATGGGTTCGGGAATGACCGGTGAATGGGAAGAAGGCATGGATGAAAAACAGTTTCTTCAAAAACTAAAGGAAGTTTTTAAGGTACCCGTCATCCGCCATACCTCTTTATTACATAAAAAGATCAGGAGGGTTGCTCTCTGTGGAGGAGCCGGAAGTTTCCTGATTCCCAAAGCATTAGCAGCCGGAGCGGATGCTTATATCACGGCTGATATCAAATATCATGAGTTCTTTGATGCCAATAGCCGGATGCTGATGGCCGATATCGGGCATTATGAGAGCGAACAATTCACAATGGACCTTCTCCGGGAAATTTTAGCGCAGAAATTCCCTACCTTTGCCGTCCTTAAAACAGGGGTGCAAACCAACCCCGTAAATTATTTTTAAGGGTTGAGTATCAGTAATGAAGGACTACTTCAGAAAAACTTTGAACATCAAACTTTAAACTTTAAACTAATACATGGCACACGTTAAAGAATTTTCCGTTGAAGAAAAACTGACATCGCTGGTTTCCTTGCAGAAGATCGAGAGCAAACTGGATGAGCTCCATATCCTGAAAGGTGAATTGCCGATGGAAGTGGCCGACCTCGAAGATGAGATCACCGGTCTTCATGCAAGGCAAACAAGAATTGAAGAAGAGATCAATGGGGTCACCGAATTTATCGAACAGCGCAAGGCGGCCATTAAAGAAGCCGAATCTCTTATCAAAAAATATGAGAAGCAGAGTTCCAACGTAAAGAATAACCGGGAATTTGAAGCCATCAATAAGGAAATTGAGATGCAGCAACTGGAAGTGAAGCTGGCGGAGAAACATATCAAAGATGCCACGGATGAGATCTCCGAAAAAGCCGTGAACCTGGAAAAGGCAAAAAAGAATATTGCAGCCAAGGAAACGGTGCTGTCCAACAAAAAGAGCGAACTCGAAAAGATCATTATCGCCAACGAAAAAGAAGAAAAGCATTTTAACAAGCAGGCTGCTGAAGCAAGGCAGCATGTGGATGAACGTCTTTTATCCAGTTACGAAAAGATCCGCAAGAGTTACCGCAACGGGCTGGCCGTGGTGCCGGTGGAAAGGGATGCCTGCGGCGGTTGTTTCAATGCCATTCCCCCGCAAAAACAAAGCGAGATCAGGCAACACAAGAAAATTATGATCTGTGAGAACTGCGGAAGGATCCTGGTGGATGAAGAGTTGGCCGGTAAGGTGGAATTGAAATAGAATTTTCAAAAAATCCCTATAAAATTTTAGCCTCCCTTTCAATTGGGAGGTTTTTTATTGAGTGTGCATCTCAGAAGTGAAGAATTCAAACTCTGAATCATTACAGCATTTCGCTGTGATCTCCATGGTAAAATAAAAACCAAAGCGTACACAGGGAAACACAGCGAACAGTACATCAGCGCAGTGTGTCGCTGTGTTCTCTGTGGTTAGATAAAAAACCACGGCGCACACAGGGAAACACGGCGAAAAGTACATCATCGCAGTGTCTCACTGTGGTCTCTGTGGTTAAAAAAAACCACGGCGCACACTGAGTAACACGGCGAAAAGTACATCATCGCAGTGTCTCACTGTGGTCTCTGTGGTTAGAT
>CAZQGZ010000109.1:6496-12200 GCA_964592935.1 uncultured Chitinophaga sp.
GGAAACACGGCGAAAAGTACATCATCGCAGTGTCTCACTGTGGTCTCTGTGGTTAGATAAAAAACCACGGCGCACACAGGGAAACACGGCGAAAAGTACATCATCGCAGTGTCTCACTGTGGTCTCTGTGGTTAAATAATAAACCCAGTACTCACGGGTTATTCATCACAGATATTCTGTGTTAAAAATACTTCGGACAACATTCCCGGATTACAATTAATTTGCAGGAGACGATGCTGCAAAAACTTTCCATACAGAATTACGCTATCATTGATGCACTGGAAATTGAATTTTCCGGAAAACTAAATGTGATCACAGGTGAAACCGGCGCCGGGAAATCCATCATCATGGGTGCGCTGGGTTTGATACTGGGAGAAAGGGCCGATTCAACGGCATTGGTTAACCTGCCTGACCGGCAGGCAGGCAAAGAAAAGAAATGTATTGTCGAAGGTGTTTTTGAAGCCAAGAGTAAGAAAGAGATAAAGAGGTTCTTATCTGATAATGATTTTGACAACAATGATGAACTGACGATACGAAGAGAGATCGGAACCAACGGGAAGTCCAGGGCTTTTATTAATGATACTCCTGTTACACTTTCTCAATTAAATGAATTGAGCAGTTTATTGGTTGACCTTCACCAGCAGTTTGATTCACTCGAATTGTCCCGCCATGATTTTCAGCGGGAGGTACTGGATGCACTGGCGGGTCATGGATCTTTGCTTGATGAATACCGGGCTGTTTACCGGCAATGGCAGCAGGTAAAAAAAGAACTGGAAGAATTGAGATCAGCGAAACAGCAGTTTGACCGGGAAGCGGATTATAACCAGTTTCAGTATAAAGAACTGGAAGAAGCTGCATTTAAGGAAAATGAACTGGAGCACATTGCCGGGGAGCTGAAAATGCTCCAGCATGCAGAAGCCATTACAGGTACACTGAACAAAGTGTATTTTGAATTGAAAGAAAGTGAAACCCCGGTCGTGCAGCAATTGAAAATTTTGCTGAACCAATTGAGCGCTTACTCTTCTTATCACCCGGATCTGCCTGCATTGATACAAAGACTTCAATCTGCCCAAATAGAATTACAGGATATAGCCGGAGAACTGGACAGCATAAGCAGTCATATCAATTATGACCCGCAAAGAATAGAACAACTGAACGAAAGGTTGTCGGTCGGCTATAAACTGCAAAAGAAACATGGCGTTAATTCTACCGCCGAACTGCTGACGATACAAAGACAACTGGAAGAAAAATTACAGGACGTGCTGAATATCGATGAAGCCATCCGGCAGAAAGAAACAGAAAGCAAACAGTTATTTAATGCTGCATCAAAGCTGTCTTCGGTTATTTCTGAAAACCGGCACGGGCAGGCAAAGCCGCTGGAGAAAAATGTGAACAGGCTGCTCGCCCAGGTGGGTATGCCTAATGCTAAACTGAAAGTTGAAATAAAACCTGCTGAACTGAATGTATCGGGTTCTGATGCAATTGATTTTTTATTTGATGCCAATAAAAGCGGCCAATATCAACCGGTTCGTAAAGTAGCCAGCGGTGGTGAACTCAGCCGCCTCATGCTTTGTATCAAATCACTGGTGGCGCAATCCATTGATCTGCCGACTTTGATCTTTGATGAGATTGATACCGGCATTTCCGGTGAGGCAGCGAGGCAGGTTGGGATCATCATGAAAGACCTGGCCATGAAAAGACAGGTGATTTCCATTACCCATCAGCCGCAGATCGCCGGCAAGGCGGATGCTCATTTCTTTGTCTATAAAGAGATCGTGAAGAATACGGTAAAGACAAATATCCGTTTGCTTACGACAGATGAAAGGATCACCGCCATTGCCAAAATGCTCAGCGGTGAAAAACCAACCGCCGCGGCGATGGAGAATGCGAGGGAGATGCTGATGAACTGATCGTTGGATTTATTTTTAACCACGGAGAACACAGCGAAGCACGGCGTTGATGCAATGTTCCCTGTGTTTCGCTGTGTACGCTGTGGTTTTGTCACCCTGAGCTTGTCGAAGGGTAACCACGGAGAACACAACGATGCACGGCGTTAATTCTGAGTTTACATTCTACTCTTTTGAGATAGATATTAAACTAAAACCATGTTCTCAAAAAATTCCATGCATTGTCCCTGAAAATATTCCGAATAATCACATCCGCGCTTATTTTATTCATGGACAGTTTAAGCCTTCCGGGACGATCTTTTAAATAATTGTAAGCATGCCTTTCGAGGTAACCGGCCAGTTCATCGAATTGTTCTGCTGTCCAGAATGCATTCAGGGGGTCCACGAGCCCGTCATAATCCGACCCGATGGCCATATTACCCCAGGCATACAGCCCGTTGTCATCGAGCAGTTCAGCTATGTATTGCACCTGTTTCCACAATAATTCACTCCGGTAATGCATGATCTTATTTCGGAACAGGGAATGTTTTACATGTTTTATCGTATGGTCGTTGGCCAGCCTTCTTTCATCCAGTTGCAATCCGATGATGCCGGCGCTTTGCACCATGAGAATGATTTCATCATCATAAAAATTAATGACATTATGATCCTTGAATTTATTATCACCTCCAACCACATCATCCACCGGGTTGATAAAAGTGTTGCCCAGTTCAGGATAATTGGAAACCGTAGCGCCATAGGTGGGTAACCCGTTGCATACACCATGACTGATAATGATGGGGATCTCGCTGTTGTATTTTGTTTTGCGGATCTCATAAAAATGTTTTCTTGCAAGCGGGCTCATGTGTTTTACATCTATGAGGATACGGTCGTTGCCGGTATCATCTAATAATATATCCAGCACGTCCAGTCCGAGGGGGGTGAAATCTGAATTGATCCCGTTTTCCTGGTCGGTCAGTTTACCGATTTCATGACGCAGGCTACGGGCATGGCCACAGAGTTCATTGTAGAAATGGTGACAGAACGTGATAAACCAGGGGGCATGTTTTATTTTTTTCAGGTCCCGTGCATGTTGTTTTACTTCATCCGGGTCGCAGGCATCCTGAAGTCCGCAGTTCAGGATATGCAGACCTTCCACGGCACAGATAACAGAAATAATGAATGGCGTGTTGCGCCCGGCACCGGCATTTATATCTTCATTGGCAACCATGATCTCCTGCAATCCGGCAAAATTTTCCGGAAGGCGATAGGTATACCAGTGATTGTCTATACGTACCGGGATATTTTCACATTCTTCCATGTATTTCATTTCATGCATGAAATCGGTCCAGTAGTTGGTCATCGACTGGATGGCATTGATACGTTGTCGTCCGAACCCGGCGGCAAAATCATCAATAAGATCAGCTATAAAACCGGTTCCCATTTTATTTTTAAAGAATGATTGTTCTACAGAACCCAGTCCGGCCACCATGACCAGCGATCGGCCGTAAAGTGATGCCGTGAAATTCGTTTGTGAAAATTTGGTAACACTTAAAAAGACATTGAGCAGTTTATCAGACAGGGACGGGGGATCATAATACCAGAGGCAGGAGCGGTTCGAGGGGGAAGGGCTTTGCGGTTCCGGTGGTCCTCCGTTTGCCCGGTGAGCCCTGGCAAAGGGTTTGTATTGCGGGTGGCGGTGCAGGTCGATGGAAAAATGAAGACCAGGCATAAGGTTGGTTTTTATGGGTTGAGAAGAGGAGAAATAACGTTTACTAAAAATAGTTTTTAAAAAAATGGCATCAAAATATTTTGTAGTGATGCATTTCAAAGAAATGAAGTCTGGGCCACGAAGACACCAGGGCACAAAGGTTTCACTAAGTTAGCTTTGTGTTACTTGGTGTCTTGGTGTCTTCGTGGCTCAAATTCAGACTTGATATATATCGTGTGAGTCACTACCAAATATTTGGGGTCTTTTCAAATTTAAACAACAACACTTTGTCCCGGCCCCTATCCCAGGGGGAAGCGTCTGCCTGAAAGAGTTTAATTCCCCAATCAGGGATAGAGATAAAAGAAAATTAATATGAATCCGGCAAACCCTTACCGGGAGGGGCTTTGGTAGGAATGATCCGGTTTGAAACAGGTGCCGCTCAAAGATTCTTCATAAATTTTCCCGGCATTTACCATGACTTTTAGGTAAATTGTAATCCTGGACGGAACATAAAAGGAATGTGGATAACCCGGAAATCGGGGTGAAAAAAAGGTGCACAAAGAAATAGTTTTTTAAAAAGATTTTTTAATCATCCCGCACCTTTATTTTCGCCTGACCGGTGCGTGATGAAAGAGTTTAGAGTTTGATGAAGCAGTGACCAGTTCTTAAAACAGGAATGCAATGTGATCATCCCTCTAAAGCGGATAGGAAAAATTGATAGTATAACTTTTTTGAATCATTGAATAATGGATCTTACTAACCTGAACAAGGACCGTGCACAGTCATCTGTTGGAAAACCTAGAAGAAAATCTTCACTCGACCTGGGAACGATGGTATATGGCAAAGTGCCTCCGCAGGCCAAGGACCTGGAGGAAGCCGTACTCGGCGCCATTATGCTGGAAAAAACCGCATTTGATTCGGTGGTTGAAATCCTGAAGCCTGAATGTTTTTATGTGGAAGCGCATCAGCGGATATTCCGTTCCATGCAAAGTCTTTCCAACAAGAGCCAGCCCATTGATATTTTAACTGTAGCGGAGGAACTTCGTTTCAAGGAAGAACTGGAAATGGTCGGCGGCGCATATTATGTGACCAAGTTGACGAATGCTGTAGTTTCATCCGCCAATATTGAAGCTCACTCAAGAATCATCCTGCAGAAATTCATTCAGCGCGAGCTGATAAGAATCAGCGGGGAGATCATCGGCGATGCGTACGAAGATTCAACCGACGTTTTTGATTTATTGGATGATGCCGAAAGCAAATTATTTGAGATCACCAATAACCACCTCCGCAAAAATTTTGATACGATCGATTCGGTCCTGGTAAAAACCATTCAGCGGATCGAGGACCTCCGGCATAAAAATGAAGATATCACCGGGGTGCCCAGCGGATTCCCTTCACTCGACAGGGTAACTTATGGCTGGCAGAATACCGATTTGATTATTCTCGCGGCAAGGCCTGCTGTTGGTAAAACAGCGTTTGCCCTGAACCTGGCGCGAAATGCGGTTATGCATCCGGGTAAGGCAACGCCGGTGGCTTTGTTCTCTTTGGAGATGAGTGCGGGCCAGCTGGTGCAGCGTATCCTCGCTGCGGAAAGTGAAATATGGCTCGAGAAAATCGCCAGGGGAAAGCTGGAAGAACACGAGATGAAGCAATTGTATGCAAGGGGTATCCAGCGGTTGTCGCAGGCGCCTTTGTTTATTGATGATACTCCTGCATTGAATATTTTTGAATTGAGGGCCAAATGCCGCCGCTTAAAAAATAAACACAATATTGGTTTGATCATTATTGACTACCTGCAATTGATGAGCGGCACCGGTGAGAACCGCAACAGCAACCGCGAGCAGGAGATCAGCAATATTTCGAGGAACCTGAAAGCACTGGCCAAGGAATTGAGTGTGCCGATCATTGCGCTTTCGCAGTTGAGCCGTGCCGTGGAAACAAGAAGCGCCGGTAAGGATGGAAACAAGATGCCGCAGTTGAGTGACCTTCGTGAGTCAGGTGCTATAGAACAGGATGCCGACATGGTGATGTTCCTCTATCGTCCCGAGTATTATGATATTACCCAGAATGAAATGGGTGAAAACAACCGCGGCGAAACCCTGGTGCG